>QENH01000058.1 GCA_003336485.1 Candidatus Methanophagales archaeon | reverse complement strand
AAAAAACTATGACCCTCGGGGAATTAGAAGAAGAAACGGAAAAAGTAGTCAATTGAAAAGATATTCAGAGGTATAAGGTAAAATGGAAGAATACGAAGAGAAAGTGTTAAAATATTGCAGAGAACAAGTCTTACCGAAGGGCTACAAAATAAACGAGGTTTGGAGAAGAAAGCTGATAACGCTTGTCGAGGATGCAGCAGTTAATTACAACGAATTCGCCCGTGGTTTTGACACGGATTCAGAAGTCCAGACCTGCATTGAAACAGGAGATATAGACAAACCGATTTGTGAAGCTTGTATCAATGCAGATTATCTGACCGATGACGAGAAGATATTTTTGTTGAACACATACATAAGGAAAAAGATTGAACGAGATAGATGCATGACCGAAAAAATCGGGTTCGTTTTAGGTCAGTCAATACCATATCAATTATGCTTGAGCTATCTACTCGAACACGAACCACTGACAGAGGATTACCTGTTCTTTTTGCTGATGAGCGACCCCGAAAGTCCTGCCGATTGTTTCATACATAATTTCCGGATCGTATTAAACGATGGGAATCTGAGCGACACGGTGAAGATAGGATATTACCTGTGTCTACCTGCATCCAGGCGTGACAATCCAAACCGATTAAAGAAAGCGACCTCACTACTTCTGTATTCCGACGCAATAGCGAAAGGAAATCGTGTGAAGGTCTTTGAATTATTGCGTGAACCGGACTTATTCAAGCAGCTAAGGAAAGGGCTTGAAGAATTGAGGGAAGCGGAAGCAACAGATGCAGGCGAGGTTTATTTACCGCCGTTCATTGATGATTTGTTCCAGTCCCTAGCGGAGATGCCCGAAGAACTGCAAGAAGGTTTTTTACGTAATCTTTTTAATGTGATTGACTTCGATTTCAATTGCGTGCGAAGGCAAGTATGCGACTGGTATATCTCGCAGTTGCCAACGTTAGAATCGAAGAAGGATGCGATTGTGCTATTGCTTGAGGGTGTGACGAATGTAAAATCAGATGGTGGCAAGTACATGAAGCTGAGTGCGTATGACGCTTCATATTCACTATCCTGGGAGTTAGGCACAAATTTCGTGCGGCAATTGCTCGTGCGAGGTACACATTCAAACCTCGCTGATATTCGAGCGCATTGCTTCAAGTATCTATTACTGTTATTCGACACTCTTGATTACGTAGAAGCGTGTTTGAACGATACGTCGAAGAAAGTGCGGGAAACAGTGGTGAGGTCTGCGTTTTCGGGTACTGAAATGGGCCGCAGTACGCGGTTGCGACTGTCTGAGCTAATCAAGGAGAAGAACTTAAAACTGACCAAAAAGCAGAAAGGCAGGTTAAAGAACTTGTTAGAACCGTGATTGATGTACCATGCAGCTAAAAACCCTACGTCTAACCCTGAAATCCGACCGCCCAGTAGAAGAAGACGCTGCGAAACTAAGAGGCTTCTTCGCCACGAGGTTTACCGAATACGCACTACTGCATCAGCATATAGACGTGGACAAGCTACTTTACCGCTACCCGCGAATCCAGTACAAGATATTGGACGGTGCCGCAATAGTATTAGGCATAGAAGAAGGTGCGGAAGTTCTAAAAGAGATTTACGACAAATACGACACGATAAAATTAGGCGAAAGCGTGTATACAATTGTAGAACGCGGCATAGCATTAAAAGAGGAGGAGTTCGGTATCGCCACAGAGATATTGAGCTATGAATTCATCACGCCCTGGATCGCATTGAGTCAGAATAACTACCAGCGATATTTAGAATCCAAGCGTGAACAACGCAGAGAGCTATTACGAAGGACGCTCATAGGCAATATCCTGTCGGCATCGAAAGGGCTGGATTATGTGGTCCTGGACGATATAAGACTGGAAATCGATAGGTTGAGACGGCAGAAGTGCATGATCAAAGGCACGCCATTTATAGGGTTCTTGGGCGTGTTCATGGTGAATTTTACGATACCTGATTTCATGGGGCTGGGTAAGTCGGTTTCAAGGGGGTTTGGGACAGTGCGAAGGGCAAC
>QENH01000057.1 GCA_003336485.1 Candidatus Methanophagales archaeon | reverse complement strand
GAGAAAATATTGGTTTCGTTAATCTTGCGATGTGCATGTCAAATATTATATTACATGACTTTCGGTGATAACCATTCTTGCGACAGGTTAGACTAGACAACATGTGTACTTGCCTGTACCCGGTAAAAAGTGAAAAACAAAAATTAAAGACGACTAAGATGGAAGTATACAAAAAATAGTTCAATCTACGGGATTCCAGATTTTCTTTTATTTCCTAATATTGCGTGAGTTCATTTTGAAATTGTCTGATTTAACATGTCACTATAATCCAAATACCCGAAAGTCATGTATTATGAATAAAACACCCTTTACCATGCTGCATGCCATGATTTTTTTCGTTTTCGTCATATCTTTACATCGGTATTATTTTATCTACTTATAATAGCTGAGATTTCCGTCTGCTTTTCTTTTGGCAATTTCTTCATCCCATCATTTATTATCCACCTTGCATCTGTTGTTTGAATCTTCTTATATCCGCGCAAAGTCACCACTCCGAAACGCCTGATCCATTTGTTCTTGCTCTTAATCCCGTTTTCTGAGAGCGGCAAAACAAGTTCTGGATTGGAATACACTATTGGCTCCACTCCAAACATAGCGAGATTATCACAAACTGCCCAGTTATCGAGATCATGCAATACAGAAGAGACAAAATCTAAGCATATTTCCGGATTCTTTGGACCAAATTTCTCCAAGCATTTCCCTGCTATCTGTCTCGCTTCAAAAGAACCTTCAGTCCAGATAGTTTCTAACAACGACAGAGCTTCTGTTGGTTCTTTCCGGATAAATTTTCCTATCTCGGCTGCAACGACTCTCAAAATAGGGAGTGGAACGCCAAAAAACTTTCCTGTATCCGGAATGATCCTCGGGTAATTTTTTGTCGCGTCTATATCCACATAGGATTTAAGGAGTTCCTGTAATCCGTTTGTAAATTCCTTTGGCTTCTCTGTCTTTTCAAGCAATTCCTTTGTTCTGTTTTGGATTTCTGATTTATCCATATTATTTCCTCTCATTATCGAAAATCCGACTCCTTAGATATTCTATAACAAGTTTTATTGCCCTCTCTATTGCTATATCCCTTTGCTCAACGATAATATCGCCACGGTTCAATCGTTCGTCAATAATGCCCGTCACACAAGCGGTGGGAATATTAAACAGTCTTCCCATTATGAAAAGCAATGAGCATTCCATTTCCACATTTACTGCACCCAACCTGCTCCAATAAGACACGGCATCACTATATCTGGGCTCATTGGGCTGGTATCCGCGAAATCCATCTTTTCTACCCTGACCGGTATAAAGTGTTGCCGTAGAAACGGTAATTCCACTTACATAAGGAATCGCAAGTTTTTCCGCCATTTGAATCAATTCGTATGTCATCTTAATGTCAGGAACGGCGGGATATTCTGGGTCAGGAATAATTTGTGAAGATGCTCCGTCTAATCTTACCGCACCTTCTGAAATAGCGACTTTCCCTGCTGATGCTTCTTTACTTAAACCGCCACATGTGCCAACACGAATTACCCCTTTTAATTTTAATACCGGCATAATCTTGAACGCCTCATCCAGCATTATCGAAAGCCCTGGTCCACCTATTCCATGTGAAATTACTGCTACTTTTGTACCCTGTAGCGTTCCCATCCAGGTTCTAAATTCTCGATTATTACCTATCAGTTCAGAATCGTCTAAATGAGCGGCAATTTTATCTGTTCTCTCTGGGTCTCCACATGTGACCAACCATTGAGCATCACTTACAAGATTTTTACTGATAGCCAAGTGGTATGTAGTTCGCATGATCACACCTTATGTTCTAAAATTTTATAAGGATAAATGGCAGATGACGTTCCGAGCGTATCTGAAGTCCAGTTGTAAGGCGGGATTTTGGTGGAGTGCCGAAGGCACGGAGCCAGATACGCTCTGTTATCTGATGTTGGCAGCATTTCTTAATCTTCGAATGCTGTGTGCTTATTGACTTTAATCGTTTAATCGCTTGCATTTTGTTGCTATAATTTTTTAACCCTTTTTGCTATCTGTCTCTTTATTTTCTCATAAGAAAGTGGCGGCCCTTTTGTTACCTTTTTGG
>QENH01000056.1 GCA_003336485.1 Candidatus Methanophagales archaeon | reverse complement strand
CGCATTAAATCCCCTGCCTGTTCGTAATAGTGTGCCAGCGAGAACAAAGGTCCCAGGTTACACTGTCCAATACATTCTACATGTAGCGCCATAAAAGTACCTTCTGCGTTATCTATCTTCTTGTGGTCACTTACCGACATGCCCGCGGTCAATGTATCCATAACCGCTGTTCCTTGTGGTGACAGCTTAAGCAATATACGTATGTCTTCGATTTTTGCGGTCATTTCTTTCGTCTCTTTTTTGCTACAACATCACAATTGCAAATATGGCAGCCGCTATGAACGTTAAATAAACCATATCTGCTATCATTTAGCTGCCCCCTCATCTCTCCTTTCCGTTCTCTTCACAATAACACCATTAGGGCCTTCTGTTCGGTATATGATCCCAGCTCCAAGAAGTTCCTTCAAACACTCTTCCGGATGCTCAATATTTTCGTATGTCGCACCCAGGATTAAATCTATCTCTCGTATCTCATGCGTACCCACCGGCTGCTCTAGGCTTTTGAGTAGCGCCATAAGCTTCCTTTGGTCTTCTTCGGGCATTGCTTCACTGCCTCCTTTTTCTGCCTTTTTCAAATTGTTCATATGATACATATCCTCTTTTGAAGCCCCATTTCTCTATTAAGTCCTCCGCTTCTCTTTCGTTATAAGGATCTGACCTCTTTTCCGCCATGTGATCTCCTAATACAAAATGCGCTATTTCATGAGCGATAACATCCATTTTTTCCGATTCAGTGAGTTCTTCTTTACTCATTAAACCAAAAAAAACTCCAACCTGCACAAAAAGGGCCCCCTCCAACACATTTTCTCTAATCTCTTTGGGCATTTTAAGAAGCGTCTTGGCAATTAAGAGTTTATCCCAAGTCTCTTCAACGTATATATCCCCTATAGTTCTGATGTTGTACATCACTCCCTCTATTGTATTTTCCCACACTTCCTCTATTATAATACTTTCCCACAACTCCATTTCAAAGTTTTTTCCTTCACTCATCCGTCCTATCCACCTTTCTTATCTCTCTATCATACATCTCCTTTATAGCGTCCCTGATAACTTCCGTTACACTCACCACCACCCCCGCTTCTCGCTCTCGCTTCTGTCTCAGTTCTATCGCCTGCATAAGCACTTCCCCGCGGAGATTCACCGTGATCTTCTTTTGATCTTTCGCGGTTTTCTTTTCGGTCATATTCATACCTCGGTATTATAATTATAGCTGCCACTGTATAAAGGTTTTATTATTCCAATGTAATAAGTGTACTCTAGGTACATCTCAATTAAATAACGGTTATACTTTCTGGCAGAATTATCGAAATATAAGAGATGAATACTACTTAGAGGTCGCTATCAATGTAACGGAAAATGCAAATCTCCACTTAAAAGGGTTGGATGAAAAAAACGATGCGTACCAACTAGCAATATGTCAAACAATGAATAATTTAGGATATTTTTTGGCAGAAAGAGGAACCTCTGAAGATCTAGAATACGCCATTACATGTGCAAACTTTATTCGAAAAAGACTTGAACGTTTTCCTTTTTTTACCATTCGTTACCTAAAATGCTAACATGGGATCCAAAAACATATCCCCCCCCCGATAGAGAGAGTGAATGTAATTCCCCTCAGGGGTATAACATTCATATTTATCTCACTCCGTCAACTCCCCCCGATCCCCCAGGTTATAGCATTGGTCGCCTGATTATGTTTGATCATGGAGGCTCTATGGAAGAGGTAAAAACGAAGGAGAAAGCTTTAATCTTTCCAATGCCTGTTGTGTGGCTATACTGAGTAATTGCTATTGCTGGAATAGTGAAGCTAATTTTTTGATATTTTCAGCATTGATGCGATAGTCATGGATCGTGGGATGGCGTCAAAGAATAATTTACTAAAACTGAATGGAGATAATCTGAAAATAATTGCCGGCATACCCTTAACGTCCAATGAGGCTAAAGAGCTTGTAATGCACGACATATCAGAAGAAAATGAGTTGATGCGACCCTCAGGTTTAATCTATTACGAAGATGTCACTACAGCTCTGTTTGGCATTCCAGGCAGGGCGATTATTTGCTTCAATCACAGCGATCTTGAGCTAGAACG
>QENH01000055.1 GCA_003336485.1 Candidatus Methanophagales archaeon | reverse complement strand
TGAAGATCGCTTACGCTAAAGTCTTCACGAACTCGCTTGTATCCCTTGCTCGACTTATAAACTCGTTTATGCTCGCTGATTGCTCTTTATACCTGATTTCGTATTTCCTATTGAATTCAAACTTGACTGATTTACCATTGAAAGAAATAACCGCAATTTTGTGGAGTATATCTCGCCTTAGCACTTCTATGCCTGCTTTTCTGTATTTTTCCGTCAAGGCACGTTTAAATATGCTAACGATGTTGTAAGCGATGAAACTGAAGTAAAAATGCACCTTTATCGCCTCCAAATCCCGGCTCGGCAATTTGTTTATGTACCATTCACCTTTTGCTTCCTCGAACAGGGTCTCTATTAACCAGCGATTTCCGTAATCCGCTATAATCTGCTCTGGCGCTGTGTTTAACACATTCGTCAACCAGATGAACATTTCTTCCTTCTCGTTCACGTCTAATACCTTTATATTTGCCTTGTAACCATCTATCCTGTATTTTCTCCCCCTGCCCTTCCCGACAGCCTCGATTTTAGGTATTTTTTTCAGCGCTTTTGTTATCGTACTGGCAGGCTTCTTAGAATAACTAAATACTCCCCCATATTCCTTCTTGTATAAATCAAGGATTTCTTGTGCGGTATATGAACCTGAAAGTTTCTCCATGAGCAGAAGAAGCTTGTCAGTCTTCGATAGCTGTGCTCTTTTCTTCTCTACGACTACGCGAACCGGAGAACCACCGGAAAGCGAGTAAGAACATTCTGCAATTCGCACCGGCTTTTTCTTCTCATCGCGCTTATTCTTTGCAGCTTTTCCACTGGCTGTTTTCGGCTCGTATTCCTTTGTTTTCAGCATCACTTCCCTGAATTTATCTTCTCCAAGTTCGGCAGCCTTCTCAAAGATGTCCGTTCCTTTTTTTCCTCTCGTGACATACTCCACATGTTTTTTCTTGTCCAGCCATAGGAAGTTGTCCTCATCGTAAAATCCACGGTCAATGTAAAGCCGCTTTATTCTCTTTCCCGTTATTTCCTCCGTCTTTTCGACCATCTCTTTCAACGAAGGTGCGTCTGCCTCATTTATCCCACGCACCTCAAAGTAAATGGGTATTCGATGCACGACATCGTATACCACAAACATTTTGTAGCCAATCACGTTCTCTTTCTTCAGATAATCGTAGACTTCCTCAGTCCCCTCGTAAGTCTTACCATTTACGATTACTTTAGAGCTATCGCACGCTGCGGTCTCTCCTGTTCCGAATCCAAGGATTATCATCCATTGAATAATTGTACGGTGGGCTTTTCGTATCTCTTCCTCCCTATATCGCCGAATGTCTTCGTCAAGCGTGCTTTTACTCGGCGTTCTATCTCCATCGAGCGTGCATATCATCTGCAGAAACACGTCATCCTCCAGTTCTTCGTCCAACCCGTAAGCGTTTTTGAAGCCCAGTATCATCTTGACGATGTACGAGAGACTGATTTGCAGTGGCGTATAGACGCAATTGCTCCTCTTTTCCACTTTCATGTCCTCCAAAATGTTCACAAATCCCAATCCGTAGAGGACGTAGAGCATGAGGCTGAATCCAGCCCATTTAGTGGCGGTGCGACGAATCTTCTTATCGAAACGCGTGAATTTCTGCGATTCCATCTCTTTGCTCATTCGGGGGAAGCGGCTGTTGCCAAAATAGCACTTAGTGAATAATACCACCTTATATCTCTCCAGGTCATCGAAGTTCATACAGTCGGTGGTATAATCGATTAAATCACCAAAAAAGCGGTTGAAATCCGCGTCCATTCGCTTTCTGAACTTTGTTACTGCTCCTTTTGTGGGCACCTTCTCAAATCCTATCAGCTTCATACACGACTTATTAGAGGAAATGGATTCAAGCGCTTCTTCTATATTCAGCCTTGCTAATTTCGCAAATAAGAAGAAGGAGAGCATCGAAGCGGCAGTGTAATCCTGTCCGTCATATTTCCTCAGTTTTTCGTTCTCACTGAGCCAGATAAGGGATGCGTTGAAGAAACCTCGGATTGACCTTATCCCCTGTTTGCTAAGCATATTTAGAAAAATCCACAGCTCCATCATGTATCGCAAGCATCCCCAATCGTAGG
>QENH01000054.1 GCA_003336485.1 Candidatus Methanophagales archaeon | reverse complement strand
AAGGTTGACTATGAGCCCTACTTGACGATCCACCCCTTGTGGCCAGAACTGGACGGTATTCTTAACTGGCACCATTTCGCCATTGTGCGGACTGAACAACTCGCTATTGTAAAACACGAAGCCTTCGTTCATTTGATGTTCTAAAATACTCCTAAGTCTACGCCGTGCCATTGCCGGGCAAAAACGACTTAATAATGGTTGTGTTAGGGGCAGCCGTTGTTCTGATCACGGTAATTATTGGTTTTTCGGTGTTGCAAATAAAGCGCTCCAATCCACGAGAAAAGTAGAAAAGTTTTTATAGGCCTATAAATAATAATTTTAGAAAGGAGGTAAAATCAAAATGGAATGGAAAAAAGGGGTGATATCGGGGATTGTAGCTGGAATAGTGATGCTAGTAATTGGTTCGGTATTCATGATGATTCCGGGAGTAACTCAGTGGTATTCTGTAACATTTCCTGAAATGTCATCACCCATGGCAATGTCAATAATGATGGCAGGTATAGTACTAATTGGTATATTCATGGGCATAGTTTATTCGGTAATAAACTTAGCGATTCCTGGAGAAGGAGCAAGAAAAGGGCTAAACTATGGCATCATGGTCTGGCTGTTAGCGGGATTGATGTGGCCGATCATGATGATAGGTTTTGCTCCAGCTTACGTGTGGATTACAGAGTTGATAAATGGATTAATCACTTATTCAATAGCAGGAGCAGTAATTGCCATTATCTATGGGAAACTATAAAATCCATATTGAGATATCTTACGCGCATATCTGAATGTAAGAAGAAATGCGGAGTGTTTAATGGACTTAACTGATAACGAGAAAAGGGACGCTGTCAAACGGATACAATAAGATTATGGAGGTTAGCGTATGAGGCGAGATGTGGCGCTGAAAGTATTAAGAGAGCATAAGCAGGAGCTGGAGGGGCAATATGGCATCACACGGCTTGGGATTTTTGGCTCAGTGGCAAGAGATGAAGCCGCGGACAACAGTGATGTGGACGTGATTGTTGAGATGGCACCTGATCTGTTTGGAAAGGTAAGTCTCAAAGAGGAACTGGAGAGGATTCTTGGGGCAGAAGTTGATCTAGTGCGTTACTGGCGGCGTATGAATCACTACCTGAAAAGACGCATCGATAAGGAGGCATACTATGTATGATGTAACGTTGCTTCTGGAAAAGCGGTTACAGATTGATGATGCGTTAGCGAAAATCGAACGGCGTTTTGCCAACATTAGTTCGCCTGATGATTTCTTGGATAGTGATGAAGGGCTGGACATGCTGGATGGAATCGCAATGATGCTGATAGCCATCGGGGAAAACTTCAAAAAGATCGATAAAGAGACCGAAGGGAAAATGCTTGCACAAAACTATCCGGATATTCACTGGTCTGGCATCAAAGGGGTACGTGACATCCTCTCGCACCAGTACTTCAATATCGATGCCGAGGAGATTTTCCATATCTGTACGGATGATCTGCAACCTTTGCGTAATGCGGTACGGGAGATGATAAAGGCGTTGAAAAATGGCGATACGTCCTGAATTTCAAAACGATTTTTCATATATATCCTCCGTTTTGTTTGCCACCTTTATCGCGAACCAAGGACGTTGTTATACCGATTACGTTGAAGTACGGTGACCAATCTAGGACATTTAGTTATACTATTCTGGGGGAAGAAGTTGTGGCCATAGCGCCTGTGGTTACTGCGCAACCTGTGGCGCCGGAGTCTACGCCGGTGCCTGTGACGGGCAAAAGTGGCTTAATGATGGTTGTGGTAGGGGCTAGCGTTGTTCTGATAACGGTAATTATTGGGATTTCGGTGTTTCAAATAAAGCGTCCTCATTCTCGAGAAAAATAGAAAAGCTTTTACTGTGTTTTTAATCTGTGTTAGCGCTGCATATGGTTTTTATACTGTTAATACTAATAAAGTTAATACGCAGTAAAAATCGGAGGGTGATTACAAAGGGGAGGCGATCAAAAAAAGGGATGCCTTGGAATTTGTTCCGAGTGTGGAGCTGCTGGGGCTGCAGAAGCTTCCGTCTCTAAATCAAATGTATCAATTACAAATGAAGGGGGGAATATAAATGGAAGAAAAGGAAGGAAAACAACAATCGGAAAATCGACCTGGTGACGTGAGCGACGCTCAGACGAAAGCACTCGCTTCCGAAAATCGGGAGAGCACAGTGACTTCATCGCAGGCTGAG
>QENH01000053.1:403-2215 GCA_003336485.1 Candidatus Methanophagales archaeon | reverse complement strand
CCCGGCAGTTTCAAGTACCAGCTTACGCGCTCTCGCATCTTTACCAAAAAAGGCTTTGTATTTCTTACGTAAATTGTTATCCAGCGAATCCGTAAACTCCGACTCGAACGGCGAATAATAATAGGTCTTATTCTTTCCCTCTTTCGTCTGTAACGTGCTGTAAACAACAACAGGCGAAAGCATATTGATTCTTATCTCGTCACCTATTTGCACCTCAGGCAGAACCTTTATATTTGCGACATAAACTTTGCACCCCGCGAGCTCCAAATCGCCTTTTTGGAGCATAGTATTCGCAAGCTCTTGTATGAACCGATCAAACGGCGAACTTATAGTGAGCGTTACAGGCGGATAAAACACGATTATATCGCCTCTCAACTCATATCGCCCTTGCAACCGCGAAAATGTGAACATCTTGAAACTTCGCTTCTCGAACATGAACCCCTGATTATGTAAGAATTCACCAAGCTCCAGCGTGATATTACCGTATAAGAACCCCTGCACAGTATAATTATACTGTATCGGCAGTGATAACCGCCTCTCAGAACCAAACTCTAGCGTTACTCTCATTATTCGTTAACATGTCACACAACAGTTATAAACCTTTTGGGTACTGACCCAAAAAAAAATATTAAGTTTTTACGGGGTCATAGAATCAATTTTTTATCGCTATATCCACATTAGAATGTTCCGGCTCGCCCGAAGGCTGATTATGCACTCTAATAATAGCTAATAGCTTCGCAAGGTAATTGGGTCTTATTCCCCCATCCGCACCCAACTCACACCATCCTCATCTTCCGTCACCCTCAGCACATACTCCATATAATCCTTAACCTCCTCTATATGCGTAATAAGGAATATCTGCCGGAACTTCTTCGATAGCTCGTTTAACGCAGTTATGATATTCCGCTTCCGGAGCGCGTCCTGCGACCCGAAAATCTCATCAAGGATAATGAAATTCGTCTGTATCGCACTCCGTTCAGAGACGACGGCGGAAATCGCAAGCCGTAGACACAGATTCGCTAGGTCCTCCTCTCCTCCTGAGAACCGGTTTATCGCATACGGCGTTCCTTCATCATAGATGAACACATCGTAGTTCTCATCCAGCTCCAACTTGCTGTATTTACCATCTGTTAACCTGCGCAGCAGATCAGATGCGTAATCAGAAAGCATCGGCCGAATCATACCTACCATATACACCTTGAAGTCGTTCATTAACCGCTCAAGCAAGCTGAGATACATCAGCTCTGTCTCTTCCTTCGCCTTATCTGCAAGTAACCGTTCCTGCTCTGCTATATCCGCCAGCACATGATCTATCTCCCGGCACACGTTCTCGAACTCATTCCTCTTCGCCAGAAGCTTCAGCTTCATTTCGTTCAGTTCCTCTGTCTTACGTTCGTAGCCCGTCTTCAGCGCAACAAACGCCATCTTATCAAACCTCAAAGCGTCCATCTGCCGCTTCAATGCCGTTATATCGGCTGTAATCTCGCGTTCCAACTCGCTAAGCAGTTGCAAGTTATCTTTTACTTCTTCGGCTCGCTCTACCTCTGCCCGTAACCCGATTATCTCTCGATATACCACTTCGAGCTCTTTTAACGTTGCGATAACCGACTTGTAGGCGTTAATATCGAACTCCAGAGCCATAACAGGTGCCAAATCGGCATTTATCTGCTCCAATTCCGTGTTCCAGCGCACTAATTCACGCTTTTCATGCGTTATCTTCAGCTCTAATTCCTTCTTCGTACTAACTTTCTTATCAAGCTCGTTTAGCTTCTTGCTAACCGCAGTATATACCGTTTCGTCAAATACCACGAC
>QENH01000053.1:0-393 GCA_003336485.1 Candidatus Methanophagales archaeon | reverse complement strand
ATACTATTGAACTCTCATATGAAGATACGATTAGGGGCGTTTTGAATGTCGTGAACTCAAACATGATTAGCGCCATCAGATTAGCTTTACGTCCAGAGCACGCATCTCTGTTATCCGTGTATCCAGCTCCTTCGCCACCTTATTCTGTGTCTCTTCCTCACGCGTCTTAGACCCGAGTTCCGCCTTATTTTTCTTGTATTCGTTATACTGTCTATAATAATTCGCCTTCTTTGCTTCTATCTCATCATTAAGCTTATTTAGCAACACTTCGTAATGCGTGCCCAATTGCCTCTCGCACATCGGACATTCGCCATCATGACCCAAAGCCACGATATTCTTCCTCTTCTTCATGCATTCTTTTACATCATTCTTGATTTCTATCGCAGACGATTT
>QENH01000052.1 GCA_003336485.1 Candidatus Methanophagales archaeon | reverse complement strand
TGGAGATAAGAAAACTGACAAGAGAGAGCGTAGATTATAATTTCACAGAATTGGTATGTGAAGATGCTACACTTGAGGATATTGCAATTGAAAAGATAGAGCGATTTATAGAGAAAGCAAAAGAAGAGCGAAACTATAATATTGAGGACCGATCAAAAAGAGATTTTCTTACGAGGATGCACGAACTCACTGATAAAGGCATAACATACGCTGCTTTATTATTATTTGGTAAAGAGCCACAGAAATTTGTCTTGCAGTCAGAGATAAGATGCGCGAGATTCAAGGGTTTAGATGTATTGGAATTTGAAGATATGGAGGTTATCGAAGGGACGACAATAGAGCAAGTAGAAAGGATTATGGAATTTGTGAAACGGAATTTGAAGATGGAAGTCACCTTTGGTGATCAGATTGAGCGGATAGAGAGATGGGAGTATCCGCTGCTGGCAATAAAGGAGGCAGCAACAAACGCTATATGCCATAGAGACTACAGTTTAAATTCAAATGTTCAAGTAAGGATTTTTGACGATAGTATTGAGATATGGTCACCTGGGGGTTTACCAAAAGGGCTTTCTGTTGAGGACTTGAAAAGAGTGCATGAGTCTATTCCCAGAAATAAATTGATTGCTAATGCATTCTTCATGGTTAAATACATTGAGCAGTGGGGAACAGGAACCAATAGAATGATTCAATGGTGCTTGAATGAGAAATTACCGGAACCCGAGTTCGAAGATAAAAAGAGGGCTTTCATTGTAAGGATTAGAAAGGACATATACTCAGAGGGATATCTCAGGAATAAAGGATTAAGTGAACGACAGATACGGGCTGTTATTTATGCTAAAGAGAAGGGCAAAATTACAAACAAAGATTACCAACATCTGAATAATGTATCAAGACAGACTGCTCAAAGAGATTTATCAGAATTAGTAAATAAGGAACTATTTAAAAAATTTGGAAAGGGCCGAGAGGTGCATTATACGATTAAATGACTCATATGACCCAACACATACCCTCCAGAATAACCTGAAAGGAATCAATTATCGACACAGATTAACGCAGAAGAAATTAAATCCGTGTAAATCTGTGTCCTAAATTAAATTTATAGGTAGAAGTTGTACTTTAATTCGAAAATAAAGAGAGGAAAAAGGTAAACCCGACGAAGGCAGCCCGACACAGGAGAAAAGGCCGGAAGAGAACATGTCAGGCGCCTTCGTTTTTCGGGAATATGTGGAATTAGCTTCACTTGTTACAAATACATATTGGTTACGAAGTGTATGTGTAAACAACTAAAGTATAACAAACCAATCAAAAATTGCATGAATTAGCGGAAGTTGCTACTGTGCACACAAAGGGTGTTTGGTACTGTGACAAGGCGGTTTACAATGATTATAGAGCAGTTATAAATTCTTTTCGCTGCCATTAAGTTGGTCGCATTTTGGTCTTTTTATCCTATGGGGGTGATTTGATAAACAGAGCAGAAAATGAGAAAAGGGGACGCCAAAAAGGGGATTGTTGTGGGGATATTGTGTATGGTGCTGGCAGTGGTGGGGATTGTTGCTTATTCTTCGGAAGTACAGCCCGTAGATAGCGTGTCAACAGACCATGAGGCGCTACCTGTTCTTAGCTCAAACCTGACGAACTTAAGTTCTGTTGTAGGCGATGAGAGAGGCGAGTGCGAAGCTAGCGATAGTGCAGTTGAGCTCTATCTCGAGCATCAGAAGAACATTGTGAACGCAAGTGGATGGAACGAATACATTATTAGCATTACAAACCCGAACGAAGAGGATATACATAAGACGATCTATTTAGAAGGGACACGATATAACTGGGACGATACGGGCTGCTGGGTACGTGAGTTCGGACTTCGATGGTAAAACTGTTGCGATCCAGGAGAATATGACGGTGCACCAGAGGGATACTTTACAGGTTACGGTGCCTGTGCAGCTTAAGACAACGGGCGAAAGGAATTTTTATATTTTTGAGGTGAGGGGTGAGGCGGTGTGAAGACAGCCTCAGGCTCTTCAAAAACTTTTAAGAAAAGTTTTATCAAACACCCGTTTCTTTGGTCAAGCTTTCTTTTTGAAAGAAAAGTTGCGGGTAAACAGCACAGGAGGGATTTTTACCCTCTTGCTGATTAGGCTAGTGGCACAGGCCACACCCGAATGAAATAGTTGGCATCCCCATCTGTTTGTTGGGCTTTCACTTCTCTATAACTTTAACAGACGTACCAGCTATTTTATCAT
>QENH01000051.1 GCA_003336485.1 Candidatus Methanophagales archaeon | reverse complement strand
GATATTATGCATTTAGCTCGGCACTCCTAATTTTATTTCGCTTACTATTCTATTCATAAGACATTTTTTATCTTATTCATAAACTTACCACCCCCCCCCACACTCCACTCGAAGAACATTCCAAGCGAGTTCTCACATCGCATTTTCCTGATAAATGCATCATTCTGAGTTTCAAAGTATTCCCGATCAAGTGCCCCATGGACACGGTTATTGTACCACTCTGAAAACGCATTTGATCTTTTTGTCTGTTTGTTAGCTTCACCATAAGTTGAAGTGAAGCTTCTTGACGAAATAATTTTGGGACTCTACAGGTAAGGTAAATATGATGCGGTAAGGACAATGATGCATATCGTATGGCCAATATTACAACCCATTTTTATCCAACGTGGAATTGTTAGCGCGGCCATAAGCGAGATGCGGGCGCCGCACCGTCTCTTGCTTCTTCTTGTTGCGTTTTTGTATTGTGAAGTTGCCTCCTACTCTGCCGACTTTTTATACCCTAAAAATAAAAAGAGTATATCTCGAATAATAACATTAGGAGGTGATAAAACAAATGAATAGAACTCAACAGAATAACCCTATGCAACTGATAGTAGCTGCTTTTCAGGACGAGGATGGCGCCGAGCGGGCGATGAATGAACTGAAGGCAGCAAAGAAAGCGCATGTTATCAAGATCGAGAACGCCGCAGTCATCCGCAAGGACATGAAAGGCAAGCTCCACATCAAGGAAATCGCTGAGAGGAAGGCCGCTGGCAAGGGCGCAGGTGTGGGTCTCGTCGTGGGCGCACTTTTAGGCGCATTTACCGGTGGTGCCACGTTGGTCCTAGCGGCCGGCGGTGCCGTTGTCGGTGGCTTGGCTACCAAACTGCATGACTCTGGCTTTGACAACACGCGTCTGGAGACAATGGGCAGATCGCTCAAACCCGGCACTTCTGCTATTGTTGCTCTTATCGAACACAGATGGGTGGGCGAACTGGCACAGGCACTGAGTGAAGCCGGCGCGGACGTGCTTACTCAGGCAATATCTGATGATATCGCAGCCCAACTAGAAGCGGATCGTGAGGTGGCATACACAGTGATTAGCACTGACGATGTCGCTGTTTCCGGTCGCGTTGTGACTGGTGAAGGCGACACCGAAGTCAAAGCCGTCACTGCTGCCGAAGTAGATGAAGGCGTTACAGCAGATGACCGCGGTGATGAGGGCAAGCCTGCTGATAAGTAGCGCCCTCGCTGCACGCGCTTCGGGGTTCGAATATCAGAAACCCCAGGTGGTCTTTCTGGTAAAAAAAAAACTCAGATCTGTCAATCCAAAAAGGTGACCAGGGGCATCAATCTTGATGCCCCAAATTTTTATTCTGACCGTAGTGACTTAATTATCAGAAATAAAAGAATTGAAAATCATTTATAACGCTATGACACAAAGGGTAGTTTAAGTCATCGGCACTTGTGCCTATGTGCATGTTATGTACTTAAGTACTGGCAATATATATCTATAATAAAAAGGAGGAGAAAAAATGAAGGGAAAAAATAACGTATTGAGAGGGATTTTAGGTATACTAATAGCCTCTTTTTTGATGGCTATGGTGATGTCTGTTGGCTCTGCTACGGAGTTGCCGGCATCCAACTTCAGTCTGGAAGGGAACACATGGACACTTACCTCGTTCATAGAAGGAGAGGATGTGCAATCGCCACACGTAAACACGACAATAACTGCCTACTTTGAGGAGGGAATAATCAAGGGTAACGCAGGGTGTAACGGCTACTCTGGGGGCTATACGGTTGATGGCAGCGAGATCAATATCAGTAAGGCTCTGGTCACAACATCGATGTATTGCGGGCCGGAAGAAGTAATGCAGCAGGAATATCAGTACCATGAAATGCTTGGTAACGTAACGACCTGCACAATAGAGGGAAACCAGCTCACGCTCAGCACAGATGACAACGTGTCTCTAGTGTACAATGCTACGGAGTCGCAAGTACCGGAATTCGACCTGGAAGGGACCACATGGACGCTCACCTCGTTCATAGAAGGAGAGGATGTGCAATCGCCACTCGTAAACACGACAATAACTGCCTACTTTGAGGACGGAAATATCACCGGTAACGCAGGGTGTAACAACTACTTTGGAGGTTATACGGTTGATGGCAACGAGATCAATATCAGTAAGCCTCTGGGCACAACAAGGATGTATTGCGGGCCGGAAGAAGTAATGCAGCAGGAATATCAGTACCATGAAATGCTTG
>QENH01000050.1 GCA_003336485.1 Candidatus Methanophagales archaeon | reverse complement strand
GAGTATCAAAGAACGTTACAAGTTCATCAAGGGACCTAAAACGCGGCAAGTTTTTAGATTTAGTTTTTGTCATACTGTCGCCTCTCCTTTCTTGCCATCTCTCTGGCACTCAACGTCTCTGAGCCATATTATTCCGTCAATCTTCATTGTTTTCCTCCTGCGCAGATATTTCTGTTATCCTGAACTTTCACTTCCACGGCTATATCCAATGGACTCTTAATATTTTTATCTCATACAAAATTCTGTAATCGCCCACCCGATAGAGTTTTTCTTTTCTGCCCATAATTTTCTTTACATCCAACTGAAACGGCTCCTCCGCGAGCGTCACTAGTTTCCTTACTAATCTATCATATGTCCTCTTATCAAAGTAACATTAGCCTCTTCCATTATCTATAACCTTCCTTTTTTATCATATAGTTCTATTTATAAAAACTTCCTTTTTGGGTAATAAACTTGACGATGCGCCTTTCCACTCACAATCGGCAGGTTCAATTTTGGACACCGCTCCAAGCGTATACGAAGTTTCGGCGAAGCCGAAATCTGGGCGAACGAAGCGAACCGTACTATATTAAGTGAGATATTACGCAAAACAGTGTTTACATATTTTCTGTTGATCAATTCCAACTCACCCCTGTTTCTTCTTCTTTTGGCTTCCAACCTCCATCACTTTTATTTTCTGGGATTATGTATCTTGTACGTATTTTCAAATCTGAATAAATTTTATGGATACCTTCTGCCAGTCTTTTTAATTGTTCTTCATTTTTCTTTATACTATCATCTGCTATAGAACAAGCGTATACCCAACACTCTGCTTCACCACTTTCATTGATAACGAGTTCAATAACATCAAATTCATGAACGTCCCTTTCCTTTTTTGTTTTTGTTGGATCAACTACAACCATTCCGTTTATGAAAAATTGAAACGTGCCCCTTCTTTTTCGTATTCTATCTATCAACCAAAGAGCCTCAAACAAATATCCCTTTTTCTCATTTGACTCAGTTGTAGGGATCGTTTCAAGTATCTTTATGTATATTTCGTCAAGATACTTCTTTGTAGTTTCAAATTGCAACAAACGAACTGGTAGAGCGAGCATTCCCTTTACGAAATACTTCCGAATGTCGGATTTCTCAATAGCTTCCTTCTGTTCCTTTACAATATCTTCTAGAGATAAACGGAAAACTTGGTTTTCAAAATTATGCCATAACTCATCAAATGTCTTAATAGAGAATATGCTTTTCAAGAACTTGATAATAAATTCTCCTTTATCATAATTTTCTCCATTCTCAATATTTGCAATGGCATCAGATATTGACTCAATAACATTTTTATTATCGATTCTAATTGATTTTGTCCATGAAAATTGCTTGCACAGTCCCGCTCTTATATTTTCTATGTGACTAATCGAGCAATGATGGCTAAGCTGTTCAATTATTTTTAGTAATTCGATAAAATCTATTTGTGAATCATTCTGAAAGACACTCACTGAAAATTGCCGGTAATTTGGATAGGATGGAAGCATACGTTTTCTCAAATAATCAATATCAAGCAACACACCTTTTTCAAAAGGATATGTGCATAAGCCCCTTGTACTTCTACCTTTCCTAAGTAGTTTGTACTCTATATCAATCCCACATTCCGCACATTTTGATATAAACTATCTACAAATTTAAATTTACTGTAAATAGCGAGGTGGTGAATGATAACTTTAAATAGGTGCCTTTTCTTATCGAAGCATGTGATTATAAATGAATCCAAATACGCAAGCACATGCAGGAGAGACGGCAAGTTTAGCCGAATATAGCAGTAAAAACATGGATCATCTTGGCATAGTAGCCATGATCTGCAGAGAAATAGATTTAGCAGGCGAGATCGACCGAATCGTGGGCGTAGATCCACGCCAAAAAGTGACTTGTGGAGAAGCAGTTGTCGCCATGGTCTTGAATGCTCTGGGGTTTGTAGATCGACCACTCTACTTATTTCCAGAGTTCATGGCAACAAAGCCCGTAGAGTTACTAATAGGCGAAGGGCTAAAAGTAGAGTGGTTCAATGACGATGTCCTGGGGCGGACTTTAGATAAACTATACCGGGCAGGCCCTGAGGCGATATTCATGCAGATTACTTCCAAAGCGTACGGCGAGTATTCAGGACGCTTCTTTCACAACGATACCACCTCAATGAACCTTCAAGGCGAGTATAAGCAGGAAGAAGGCGATCTGGATGCTGTACCAATAGAGATAACTCATGGC
>QENH01000049.1 GCA_003336485.1 Candidatus Methanophagales archaeon | reverse complement strand
TTATAGTTGGAAAGGGTCAATAGTTAGGTAAGTGTATTTGTTGAATTTAGGTCATTACATCGTATAGTGTTAAAAGGTTTTATAGGATTGAACTTCAAAAATTCACAAAAGGTTTATACGAAATAAGAACAGTAATCAAAAACAGGAAATGAAGGCAATGTCAAAAACTATAAAGGGCGTAGTTGAAGGTAATGTCATCGTCCCAAAAGAGCCTGCTGTTCTTCCTGAAGGGTCAGAGGTAACGATAAACTTGCCAACAAATATCCGCTTGGTGAAACATATAGGTGTATGGCGTAACCTTGAAGGTTTAGATGAACTCACAAAAGAAATTTATAAGAATAGAACGATTAAAAGGGAAGTGCCTCTCTAATGTATGTCTTAGATACAGATCACTGCATCGAGCTGTTAAGAGGGAATGAGGGTATTTCATTCAAACTTGAATTACTTAGAGATGATATTGAGATTGCGATTTACACGACTACGATCACAGCGGCTGAGCTATTTTACGGTGTGTACCGTATGCGCAATCAGGAACAAAGAATGCAGGAAGTAAACGCCTTCTTGAACGATATAGAGATCCTTAATTTGGATTTAGAATCGGCAAGGACATATGGGCAAGTTAAAGCAGAATTAGCGCGAAGAGGCGAATTGTTAGCGGATAATGATTTGTTCATTGCCAGCCTCGCGTTGAGCCGTAACTTAACTCTTGTAACTCATAACACCCATCATTATGAACGCATCGCCAATCTCTGTTTAGAGGATTGGATTGCCAAAACAGAAAATAATTTTTGATATATATTTAATTTAAAAGTAATGGATATATTTTTCTATTATAATCCAAAAAAAGGAGGTTTGAAAGCATGCCCAAATTACCCCTTTTTATTGTAACCGAAACCGAACCTACACCGCTTCTACGTGATTTTGCCGCATTTACAGAATACTTAAGAACAGATAACATTGTCTTAACCCGGGTCAATGAGTTCATACCTGGAAAAGACTTATATGAACTAAACCAAAGGATGACTCATCCCCTCCCAGATACTACACCACGAACCGACCAGACAAGGTATACACTTTTGCATCTCTTTTACCACCTAATTTTAGCGGGAAAAATGTTCCAAAAAGTTTCCGGAAAAGGCGGTAGATTAGTTTTGAAAACCACCGAGCGTCTTCAGGTATACGAGGAACTAAAGCATACAGAAAAATATTTCTTCCTGCTGGAGACTTTCTGGGTAGATGCCGATTGGGAAAAGCTGAATGTAGAATATCTCTGGCAGTCACCGTTGTATAGCGCTCCTAAGGTTTTGGAATATCTAAGTGAGCGTCAGCCAGGGGAAGAAATACGACTAAAAGGCGAGGATGCTTCTGATATAGCTCAGATGTTATTTGGTTGGAACTACTTTTTGCTCTATTTTTCCTACTTTGGCTTCTGGGAGGTAACCCGAGATACTGATTTATTAGCCCTCCGGGATTTGAAACGTTTTTTCAGTGCAGAATCAATAACACCTTCTGCTTTTGGGGTGACTTTAGCAAGGGTCTTAAGTGAAACAAGGAATTTATTTTCCTGGAATTTGCCAAATCGTCGTAAAGACGGCGAATTGGGAGCTATACCTGGATCTCCGTTACCAGGCGAAGATTCATTAGCCCTTTTTGAGCAGGAACCAAAGCGCAAAAAGTCAAATGCAGCCGTCAAGGAAGATAAAGGAAGACCATGCGAGCCTTTCTTCCTGCCCTTCGTTCCACTTTTTCCAGTTGGAGAATTGCAAAAAACGCTTCCACGTGAAGGAGTAAAATTTGTGGATGGGACCTATGTTTTCAAAGTAGCTCTGGCTAAAAACCTTTGGCGGCGAATTGAGATATCTGCTGACAATACTCTGCTTGAGCTTCATCGTGCTATCCAGAAAGCTTACAATTTCGATGCTAACCATCTTTATTCCTTTTTTATGGACGGCAAAGCATGGTCGCATGAAAGCTTTACTTCCCCTTATGACGAAGAAGGTCCATGGGTAGATGATGTTCGTATCGGCGAGTTAGGGTTATTTATAGGACAGAACA
This sequence comes from Candidatus Methanophagales archaeon, assembly GCA_003336485.1. Lineage (GTDB taxonomy): Archaea > Halobacteriota > Syntropharchaeia > Alkanophagales > Methanospirareceae > Methanophaga. The sequence continues at coordinate 260 of QENH01000049.1, read as the reverse complement.
TCCTTTATCTCTTTGATTACGGCTCTGAATGGCATTTCCAAGTCGAATTAGAGGAGATACGAGCAGAAGGGCTTAAACCACGTGAACCTAAAATCATTGAAAAGAAGGGAAAGGCTCCAGAACAATACGGAGATTATGAGGAATGAAAATAGCAGAACTAAGATATTATTTATCCCATCTATCTAAAAAAGAGTTGGAAACACTCATTGTAGAACTATTTAAAATAAATGCTTTCAATAAGGATTTATTAGAAACAAAAA
>QENH01000048.1 GCA_003336485.1 Candidatus Methanophagales archaeon | reverse complement strand
GAAGTTATAGACGGCAATATAAAAGGATTGCTAGAATGGGTCTTAAAAAGTGGCTTGACGATTGACTCATCTAAAGAAGATTTATTACCCTATGAAGAGTATTACCGGGAAGTTTTCAATGAAAATCATAATAACCTAATATCTAAAGTTCCTCGTAATCTGTTAACAGAAGAACAAATGATGTGGGATGGCTCAAAAGAGCTGTATTTCCCCGGCGGGTTTAAGGTATATTGGGAAACTCTCAATGAAATTGTACCTTATCAATTTGAATGCGGAACCGGGGACCCAAATATGGATTTTATAGCTTTTAGTATAAAACTAATAAAGCGGGATTATTCCACACAAAAACTGAAGTGTTGCATTATTGGCTGTAGTGAGATAGGAAGACCGGAAATACAGTTCTATGACTCGGGTCTCTTTGATGAAATTGTTGTTATGGATATAGCAAGAGGATTACTATCGAAACAAGAAGCTTTAGCAGAGCATGAAGGCGTATCTAATATAAAATACGTTTGCGCGGATTTTAATAATTTTGAATTAAAATTATTACCACAAAAATATAAAATACTACGTAATGGACGAATTAAAGATAAAGAAATCAGGATAAAACCAAAGGAAATAATAAAAATGGACCCATCTGAAAGTATTCGATCAGAAGAAGTGATGGATATATTGAAAAACTACTTAGAAATTGTTTCATTCCGTCCAACAGGTGGTACTCTTTTATTTCCTCTGTTAAATGGTATTGCCGGAAATTTTGAAACAGATGATGAAGGGGAGAGATTCCTGGGTGCATTAATAGAGTTAGTAAAAATTTTAATTGATAGGAAATTACTACCCTCTGATTATGTATTTGTCGTCGCCAAATCCACCAAAAATTGATAAACTTAACTAATCGTAATAAAAAAAAATGGCTGGAAGTTCTTATACTCTGAAATATAAACTATTTGTATCAAAAGGATAACAGAAGGTGGATGAGAGTATGAAAGTCAAAAGGAGTATGAAAACTATACCTAGTTTTCTTAACTCGACTGGTGATCTGACAGATGCAGGTGAGCGTGTGAGCCCTGACTGTAAGAACGATTGCTACTATGCACACCTATCCATCTATCATTTCGCAAGTCAATTTGTGAGGGACAAGAGGGTTTTGGACGCTGGGTCGGGCACTGGCTACGGAGCATCTTATTTGGCTGCTGTTCCAGCGAAGTATGTTGAAGGAATAGACATTAGCGAAAAGGCGATTGCGTACGCGAATAAGAAGTTTAGTCGTTCCAATCTCCATTTTCAGACAATGGACCTGGAACAGATAGCAGGATACGAGGAAGACCGATTTGATTTTGTCTTTTCCTCTAATGTCTTAGAACACCTTACGGACGTAAATGCTTTTTTACATGGTGTCAGACAAGCCCTCAAGCCAGAAGGGAAGTTGATGGTGGCTGTGCCACCTATTGTCAACTTTGCTATGGTTGCTGATAATCTGACCAACCCCTACCATCTTAATATTTGGTCCCCACGTCAATGGAAGAGCGTGCTCGATCGGTATTTCTCCCACATCGTATGCTACCGACATTGGTTTGAGAATGAAGGCATTACTCTCAATTTATCCGATTCGTCGGACGAAAAGGACATAGACGAGACGGATTTTATATTCGAAGAAGTTTCAATCGAGCGCTTGGCGTTAGCTGCGGACAACCTCACAGCAATCTTCCTGGCCTCTGATCCTTTACCTGAAGACCAACTGCCAATGATAGGTGAGCGATTGTCGTTCGTTGATTTCTCTTTCTCGAGGCAAAGACCACAACTAACGACTAGAATTACACAATTCACTAAAGGCGGCAAAAAAGCAGATGGAAAAAACCCCTTTGAGAATAATGCCAGTATTAAACACTATTTTGATTGTTCTCCAAAAGAAGGGGGAATTAAGAGTCTACAAATAGATTATCCCGTAATTAAATTACTTCAAATATATGTGTCAAGAATAGATTTGCAAAATGCTTTTCCTGAAGTTATCGAAGGAGATTTAAAGAGATTGTTAGAATGGGTCTTAACGTCTGGCTTAACAATTGACTCTTCTAAATATGATTTATTACCCTATAAGGATTATTATATGGAGTTTTTCATTAGGTTCCTAATAACTTAAAGGTCTAAATACTAATTATGTATTAGCCGTAGCGTATTTGTATAGCTAAATAAAAAAACCACGAGATTTCACAAGATTAACACAAGAACTTGGGATTATTAGGGTATAAAGTAGTTAATAGTGTACTGAAACTATGTTAATATTATTCTTTTTCTCGTGGAAATCAGTGTAATCTTGTGGTTATAAAAAGGAGCTGAACAAATACGTGTTGGTTAATCAAAGCAATCAAACATATAATATAAACAGTTAATAGGAATATAAATAATGCAGAGAAAAGAG
>QENH01000047.1 GCA_003336485.1 Candidatus Methanophagales archaeon | reverse complement strand
ATTCACCGACAGCACAAACAAGACCAGAGAAACAATAATAATCCATGCAAAACTAACCAGTAGCACTCCACTGAAGTTTGCAAGCGTTAACGCGCGTACAATACTTACAACGTGTGTTAACGGCAGTACCGCCAGGGCAAAATACTGTATCGGCCCTGGTAGAAGCGATAGCGGGAAAAAGGTGCCACTGAAGAGGAACATTGGCGTTATGAATAGAAAAGTGGGATAGCTCAGCGAATTTATGTTGGGGCTGATAGCGGTAAAGCACATGCCAATAGTTGCAAAGAGAAAACCGGCAATGAAGGAAAAAGGTATTATCAGTAGGCCAGAAGGTAGTTCGATGAGACCAAAAGCCGCGATCACTATCAGCACTATCGTTGCATAGATAAGACTTCGTGTTGCGCCCCAGAGAAGCTCACCTGTTATCACTTCTTCTATGCTCAGCGGGGTTGCGATTATGGCATCAAATGTTTTTTGATAATACATTCGCACAAAGGAGCCATAAGTGCATTCAAAAAAAGCGGAATTCATAATCGAAATGGAAATCAAAGCAGGAGCAATAAATTGGAGATAGGTCATGCCTTCGATAACGTCTATAAAACTACCCACTCCAAAACCAAGCGCAAAAAGATAGCGGATTGGTTCTAAGAGTGGAGGTAGGAAATTCACCTTGTATGTCTTCATGAACACGTCTTTATTTCGATGCCATACCTTCCACACACGATTACTGAGCCGAGGGAATGCAAAGTAAGTCATATTTTTTCACTCCCTGAGTTTCTTTCCTGTAAGCTTTAAGAACACCTCTTCAAGCGTTGCAGATCGCGTTTCCGCGTATTCTTTGATCAACTCGTCAGGCGTCCCTTCTACTATGATCTTGCCATAATCCATAATCACCAGTCGGTCACACAACCTTGCCGCTTCTTTAAGATAGTGGGTGGTGAGCACAATCGTGATCCCTTGCGACTGTAAGCTTTTAAGTTTATCCCAGATAAGATGTCTTGCTTGCGGGTCAAGTCCAATGGTCGGCTCATCGAGAATCAACAGCCGTGGCATATTGATAAGAGCTCTTGCAAGTATCAACCTCCGTTTCATTCCACCTGACAACTGTTCTATCAACGTATCTCTTTTCTCGCGCAGTTCAAGAAAACCGAACACTTCTCCTGCCTCCACGGTAAAGCTCACACTGTCCACAGCAACAAGCTCGCCAAACTGTTTCTTCAAATCCTCTGCCTTTATCGCGGATACAATACCAAACCACTTGCCTAACGCTACCAAAAGTGTTATTCTCCGGGGTTCAAATCCGGTTCCTTCTCACACCTTTTTTATTGTATATGTAGTATAACTCCCACATACAAATTTAGTTTAGTTTAGGCCGCAGATTTACACTGATTTGATTTTTTCTGCGTTAATTAGTGTCAAGAAATAACTTGACAATGTCAGATTAACCGCACGCAGAGTTCACAGAGAGCACAGATGATATAGGGTTGCTATGTCCTTTTATCGCCTCCACAACCTGAACCCGTTTTATTACCCCTTGTAGTATATGTTGGTAAAAAGATACCAACACATAACGTTTGAAAATAACAATCATCTTGCACATACATGAAACTTTCTCTGCGAACTCAGCGTTCTCTGCGGTAAATGGGATGTGACATTGCCAAGTTAAGTTAAGTTAAGCTCTGGAATTTTGATTTCCGTATAAACATACTCTGCAGTTAATTCATGGAGCCTTTATTTATTTACTTTTTTTCGTTACATCACCTTCTCCAGACTCATATCCAACATCCGCTTCGTCTCTCGTGCAAGCGCATCCGGAAGACCAGTAATATCCACATTCAAGAACCCGCGTATGATAACAGAAGTAGCTTCCTCCTCGCTCAATCCCCGTGCCATCAGGTACTGAATCTCCACCTCCGCAACCTTGCCTATCGCAGCTTCATGCGAGAGGTCCAGGTCTTTTCGTGCCGCTTTGAGCTCAGGAATAGAATCTACTTCCGCGGTATCAGAAAGCATCAAGCCCAGACACTCGATATGCCCCTTTGCATTTGTTCCTTCGCCTATGACCTCGCCACGTGCGATAACCTGCGCATTATCGGTAGCAATCACGCGCGATATGATCTCCGACCTGCTGCCTTCGCCTCGAAGCACCGCTCTCGACCCTGAATCAATCTTCGTATCGCCATGAGCATATATAATTGTCTGAAATGTTGCCCTTGCGTTTCTACCCACGCAATAAGCGGTAGGATTCATTTGTAGCGATTTGACAGGTGTCATTAAGATGTAGTTGCTGATAAATGCGCCGTCATCCTCAATCATCACCGCACTTCTCGGTCTGACATCCATGCCACGGCTCCAGTTATGTATCATGGTAAAGGTGATCTTCGCACCTTTCTTCACGTAAAACTCAGACACGCCGAGATGGAGTGCTGAATTCTTCGTCTATAGCCTCTTCTTTTCTGCCCCG
>QENH01000046.1 GCA_003336485.1 Candidatus Methanophagales archaeon | reverse complement strand
TCAAAGCAAACACAGTGTGCAAGAGTTTCATTTGCCGGTGTTGAACTCCAATATGTTTCAGTATCACTAACAAAACCTGATTTGGCCAACTCTAATAACGTATCCTTATCAGGCAGAATCCAATCACTATATCCGCCATACTCCAACTCATCGCAATAGTCAGAAGCAGGAAAGTTTGAGCCTTTCTGTATGCACGAATAAGTAACCTTTACCCACGGCGGGCCCCAGGAGTAAGGGAAGAACGCCTTAACAGTCCAGTATTTCTCTGTTTCGCAATCCACAAGAATCCTGTCGCCTTCACGATTGTAAACCTTAAACTTAAACTTAAAATTGACTTTGCCATAATTATCCGCATCGTCACAATTACATGATAGCGGGCAATCGGTATCATTTACATCCACCCAGCCGTCACCATCGTTATCTCTTCTATCTCCACATCCACCAGGGGCATCTGATTCCGTGTCCCAAATCTTCTCTGGCGGTACCACTACAATCACAGACTTATAAGCCGGTACTGATTGATTCCAGTTATCTACTGAAATTAACAGTGGGATAGCACGATAAATACCTTTTTCTGTTGCTCGCTCTGCTTTCACGGGCACAGTGAACTGAACGGCGGCATGTGGGGCAACTACAACATCGTCAATTGTTATTGCTGTTCTCTCTTCTCCGGGCGTCCATGCGCCATTGCGCCAGATAAACGGTGTGTAGTTAAGTGCGATTTTCGTTATTACGGCAACGTCACGCGGGTTTGTAACGGTAAGTATGTTCTCAACCCATTCTTCTTCATCGAAGTCAGGTTCAAGGTCTATTGTAATTGGCGGTTCTTCTACAACCTGGTCTGTGTATGTGGGGTTGTGGTTTGTCGGCTGCTCGTTAAGCTCAGTAGTGCAGTCAGCGAGCAGAGGCTGCGGCTCAGCATATGCAAAAGCGCCAAAGGTGCATAAAAGGAGGCATATAGCGCCCGCAGCGATTCCTAGTTTTTGTTTCCGGGACATTGGGTATATTAATAGATATCAATCATCAATAAAAAAGGTAGCATTTTGCGACCAAAAACACTTTCTTTGGAAGAAAAGGTTTAGCAAAGGACTTGAATTAACATCCGGGTAGTCTTCCGCTTTTTTCTGGGTTGATAACGTGAAAGCCATCCAATCGAATTATCTCGCAAAGTCTTGCATCCGCGCAGACAACCCAGTCCAGTTTCTCTTTTCCTACGGATTCCATAGCTGCAAGTTGCAAGCTATCCAACGTTCTGAGAGCATAATCAAATCCATACTTAGTCAATAATTTTACCGCTTCCTGCTTCTCTTCTTCATCTATCCGCATTATTTGATATAACCCCAAATCGAGTTCATAAGAGAAGAGCCCGATAAGATGAAAAAACGCATCCCTGGGAATTTCCCTCGTCCTGACTTTCAGAGCAATAGCTGAATGGAATTCGATAATGCTAAGGTCGGAAATGAATAGCACTTTACCCTCTTCTCCAAATATTTCATCGATAATATCGGTGCCTACTTCCTGATGATACCGTTTGACCAAAGCGCTGGTATCTAAAAAATAGGTCTTCATACTCTCTCTTCACGTTGCTTGGAAATAATCTCCGAGAGATTACCTTTAATTGAAGATAACTCCTGCCGAACCTGAGCAAGAGTAATCGTCCTATCCGCCTTCTCTTTTATGTAGCGAAGGAATGACTCCGCCCCCTTCTTTTCTTGAATAAAATCAATGAAGTCCATTACTTCTCTTATCTCCCTGTTCCCTAAACTTTTTATCTTGGATAATATCTCTTCCTCTGCAACGGTTTCTATTGATCCCATATTATCTCTATATTCTCGTATACCTTAAATACTCTATCCCTCGTTCAAGAAAACAATAATAGTAATCGGGTTTTAATATACTATTGGCTATCCCATCCATATTAACCCTAATTTCTTGTGTTAATCTTGTGTAATCCCGTGGTTTTTACGATTAGCTATACAACTTCTTTCCAAAGTCAAATCCATGCACCAACAGATATTTTTAAAGCCGGCACACCATCCTTTTAATATTAGTAATGAGATACTAAGTATCATGGCACTTATTTTTTGGATAGGGAAGAAGAGATAGAGAAATACAGGAGCGATATAAAAACCCGCTTTACGGTAGAGCGACTTTAAGACTGAAAGTTTTGTCATTATCTATCTTTCTTAGATACCTGTAAATTCTTCAACAAATTCGACACTTATGATCTGGTAAAGGTGTTAGTATGCATCTGTGGGCGGGATTCCTGCATGTTTGAATGAATTAAACGATTCTTTGACTTTTGATTGTAAATGAAGTATAATATTTCTTTGGTAATGCATTCTTTACATCAAGATTCTAATTTGTAGCTTTCGTCTCTATTTTTTTTCCCGTCTTCCTTATTGGTTCTCTCTAGGGCATTACAGTCGGGCGATGATCAATGAGCACCGTCCAAGAATACTCGTT
>QENH01000045.1 GCA_003336485.1 Candidatus Methanophagales archaeon | reverse complement strand
ATAGCAAGAGCACAGATTTCCTCCCAATGATCAGGGAAGCCCGCTCTCAATACAGGTTTGATATCTTTTATCATTTCGTGTAGCAACACCGAATTCCCATATTCGGTGATATTTCGCGGACCCGCAACAACCCGTTTATTTTGCCCCTTTGGAATAAATCCCTTCTCTTTGTTAAGTTTTCCAAGATATTTCGATACTTTCCGCCCTTTTTTTATCTCTTTGTCATAACGATTGGTTGAATGATAGACATAGTATCTTGACCCATGCATCTTAATTTCAAGGCATGTTTTACCCTCATGTCGCCGATCTTCCAACCACTTTTTTGCCCACCCTTCTATGTTCCCCATATTTAGTAATGGGGAACATGACTAATAAAACCCCTTTTGCTTTTACAATTTGTTAAATGCTAAAATCTGGCTGATAATGTGGTTATGGTATTATGTGTTCCCTATATTTGGTCGAAGTTAAGGTTAAAAGGATATAAGCCCCAGCCTTCCCACCCTCGGAATGAATTCCGGGGCATCCGCGTGGTTGGACTTATTTTTGTGTTAGGCTCAGTTACACCCTTTTCCATTTTTCAATCTTCCAAATAAAACATGAAAAGGTAAATGCCATGTGAATCCTGAATCCAACAATCTACATGCAAAGGTGAATTATCAGAAAGATCTAACGATACACCTTGTGAATTCCTAAAATCTGCAATGTCCTTTGTTATTGTTTGCTGAGAAGAAAGAATATCAATTGTGCCCACATATGAATCCGCAAAGCTCCATTGATTTCTTTGAGAATGTCCTTTAAAGATTCCTATTCTTATGTCTCTCACAATGTTTTGTCCCAAATTTTCAAGGGTAAAAGCCTCTCTTGAAATAGCGACATTTAGATGGATCTTATGAGATTTCATGATAGACGGTGTCAAAGATGATACTGGTCTGGCATCAATAGTAAACTCGGCATATATCGGTTCTCGCGGAGGAGGTTGTGGAGGCTTATATTGGCTGGCCGCTGATTTCAGATCTTCATTTACTTTTTCAGACGCTTTGCGATAAAAAGCCTTTTTCAACCTGTCTTTTAACTCAGTTAACCCATCAGCAATTTCTGGAAGTTCCGATATGCTCTTTAAAATTGTATATACAGTTCCCATAGAGGCAAACATTATCAAGGACGCTCCTATTATCAAAGAACCGGAATATGATTCATCAACTTTTACACATGGCAGTTTCTCATTGGGTAAACCAAGTTCATGAAAATAGCTGTGAATAATATGCTCACTTGAACTGATTAAAGTTCTTTCATATGTGTTTTTGAATTCAGAAAAAAAACGTGGTGCCCCCTTCTCTTGTAAACCATATGTTAGTTTTTTTGGTATATGTTTAACTTGCCGTTCTCATTTTTAATTTTTAGGTCGTAGGTTCTACCGTCATTGATTTTCAGGGTTGCTTTTTCCTTCTCCTCATTGATCTCTATTTCAGCGGAGTTTTCATCCGTAATGATGCGGATGGTTTTGCCGTCATATGATTTCTTGATTGTTGCATTTTCCGCCCAGACAATATCGAAATTACCCTTGAGGTACTTTTTGAGCTTATCGTTATGGTCTCCTGGGACATTATCCCAGCTAAACAGATACGTGTTTTGTATCTCCTCAAACCAAGCAAGAGTTGCCTCAGAAAATCCCATCGTTACCCGAATTTTGGCTAATACCGTTTCCTTTTCCATACTTTTTCTCCTTTAAAGGCTAAATCGCGTATTATTCCTGTATATCCGAACATGGTTTGCATTTACATCCTTTTGGCAGAATTCCAACAATCGCTTATCCCTCTTCACTTTTCTTATACCTATAGTCACATACCCCGTACTTAAGTACAAGGCCTGTACTTAAGCACGACCGCCGATGACTTAAACTACACTGTTATCACAGGTATGTCACAGGATTATAAAAGCTTTTTGATTTTTTATTTTTGATGTTTTTCTCCAAAAAGTTTGTTATAAAGCGATGTGTACCAGGTTTTGTGCGCTCTAAGTTTTTCCTTTTCTTCATCTATCACTGGTACAGTCTCTGTCTTCTCGTAACCCTTCTGTCCCGATATATATTTCTCCACCACCTCCCAGCCATGCCCTACGGATTGCGAAGCGTTTTTGATAAAACTTTTTTGAAAAGTTTTATGATAACAAGAAGGCGCCCACAGGTGATCAGGGCACCACTCCTTAAGCAGTGGAAATTGATCCCTCAACAGCTTGCTGCTTCTCCCCTTTATCCGCTTCGCTATCCAGCTAACAGAATACTTCGGCGGGTATTTTATAAAGAGGTGTACAGGATCCACATTCATAGCGTCAAGTAGGGCTCATAGTCAACCTTCTATTGGAGTATTGGCTCCGCGGTTACTATGAGCCCCCTCACAGAACCGGACATGAAGTTTTCCCTCATCCGGCTCTTCAGGAGTACATCCTCTACTTTTGTTTTGATAGGGCATAGAAATGATATATCTTCGGTTTTGGCAATGGATTGAAAGAGAGAAAACGATTGAATTGACTCCAATTATAGCTCTTCCTCTGGCTTCGCCTATTTATCCTC
>QENH01000044.1 GCA_003336485.1 Candidatus Methanophagales archaeon | reverse complement strand
TATTTGTTTCTTCCTGTTCTTTAGTTGTTAAGAGTTTTTTCATTTTTTTCCTCCTTTTGTACCACGATAATTTTTAGAGTGTGTAAAGCTTTTCGGTTTTTTTTTTGTTTGTGCCTATCTCCTTTACCATATGGTCACACCCAATCAGGTTGCCTGGCTGCGCTTACCAATCTCACCTGCAATAGGCATCAGGATGAACAGCGTCAGCACCCCTGCCACGACGACCATTATCACCACGTTTGGGTCGTCAAAATTCTGGCTGCCGACCACCAACGCCGCCGACAGGTTACGCTGAGCCGTACCCAAGCCCAGCACCGATTTCGTGTCCCTGCCAGGACCGCCCAGGAAGAACGCCAGCACAAACGAGACGACGATGAAGATGATAATGGCAATGATGGCGCCTGTGCCGATTACACTGATAATGTTCTTGAAGTTGAGCACCAGCATCAGCACCGAGAGCAGGATTAGGCTGATGGTGGATGTCTGAGACATCACCGGTTGGAGCGATGATGCCGTATCGTCATACCGGGCGTTTATGAACAGACCAATCGCCAGGGGAATCAGCATCAAAACGACCAGCGAACCGGCAATGTCCATCGGGTTCACTGCCACGCCCGGCAGGATAAGCGGCAGGACAAGCGGCAGGTAGATGATCGTCACCACCATCAGCAGCACCATCAAGCCCACACCAAAGGCGATGTTCCCTTTAGCCGTCTGCACCAGCTTGGGCAGGAAGGGCGCGCCGGCGGCTGTTGCCAGCAGGATCAGGCCAATAGCTAGCGGCTCAGCCAGCGGAATGACCAGTAGAATGAGATACGCCAGTAAGGGCACAAGCACAAAATTAGCCAGCAGGGCTTTTACCACCAGCCTCACGTTGCGTAACGGTTCGATGATCTGTTTCGTCGTCAGGCTCAAGCCCATAGCCAGCATACTGGTGATGACAAAAGTCAGTATAGCCAGATTGGCAAATGCTTCCAGAATGATAGTCATGGTAATTCCTTCCTGTTCTTTTTTACTTCAATTGTAGCCAGGTTTCGGATCTCGTTCCTCGACCTAACCCACATCTCCTTCATCCTCAATCCACCTTCCTGATCGGGGGCGGTGTCCAGGTGCCATCTAACGCTTCCATCCCAGGTAAATACAGTCGCAGGGTTATCCCTAACGGTTCTTTCGGAGCCGGAAGCCAGTTCGGTTCCTTTGCCTTGCCGGGGGATTCATGCTGAATGTAAATATCCAATGAACCGTCTGAATTGTAAATTAGATCGTCACGATCTCCAAGGGCGAAACGATTGAGGCGATTGGCAGCCTGAAATCCTGCCTCGTCGTACATGGTAACCGACCAGAAAGCATCGACAGGCGGCAATTGATCTTTCTCAAAGTGAAGGACATAGTTGTTCTTGCCATCGACCGGGTTACCATCGCTGTCGGCGAAATTTAGCGGATAAATCGCTTCCTCCGGCGGATTGGCGCCAAGTCCGATCATGTCGATAACGGCCCGATCGAGATAATTGTCGCCGTATACCCCGATGGCGGTGTTGAAGATTCGCCAACCGTTGGCTTCAGTCCCGAGTTTTTGGAGCCTGGTTTGCATGGCCTTCAAACCGTCGGTACACGCGTGCTTCAAAGCCTGCTTGATCTTTGGATCAAGGTTATCAAAGTTTAAGCTTTTACCGGCTTCCAGGCCGATTCGCTTCATCCTGGCAATGACTACTTGGTCGGTGATGTGCGGTGGATGCTTTTTCATCAGCTCGGCCGCGTACTCAAAATATGCCTTGGCCGCCATGTTGTTTATCTGCTCCAGCGGCGGTGTCTTCATGTCTACGCCCGGATCGATTTCGACTTTGATGGGTTGTTGCAGCGTCTTGCCCCACTGTGAGAGTGAGGTCAAGCCGTAGGCATCCTGTATTTTGTGTACGGCGCTGTAGTCCCTGGGGCCGTTGGTCTGAGTCCGACCGACAATCCAAACATAAGGTGTGGGTGCGTCAATACGCGTGACGCCTGCTGGCAGCTCGCCTTTCCAATCCGGTCTGGCAATCGCATAATGGCCACCTTTGGTACCGGTCGCGCGCGTGCCAACGATAGCGAAGACGTCAGTCCACATATCGAGCATCGGCAGCATATAAAACCGGCCTTCTTCAACATCCGGTACTGAAATAATCGCCGGCTCCTTGGTTAAGTCCAGCCACGCAAGCGAATACAGCGTGTCAAAGTTTGGCCGCACGACTTCCCTATCATTTGCTCCCGGAAAGGCATGGCGGTGTGTGAAGACCATCATCGGCCCTCGGGCCGGCATTTTTCCCGCCTCGATATTGGTCATTTGCTGCCGTGTCAGGTCCATTAGAACCAGAGGGTAGGTATACCAATAAGCCTCCATCCCGATCGCATAAGTATCCTGTTCTGAGACATCGGCTGCACGAATCTCGGCACCGGCATTATCTTCTTTTCCCATTTCTCTTTCTCCTTTTGTACCACGATAATTTTCAGAGTATGTAAAGCTTTTCGGTTTTTTTTTGTGCCTATCTGGAATGGCTCAGTGCATCGTGTACCCTAAAAGGCTCAGTGCATAGGTACCTTCATATTCCAATTTTAGGCTCAGTGCATCGTATAC
>QENH01000043.1 GCA_003336485.1 Candidatus Methanophagales archaeon | reverse complement strand
ACATCGCCGGTACGGAAATTGCTAGAAGTGAGAGCCTGATTCCCGCTCTCTTCGATGGCCAGGACCTCCCACTCGTAGTTGGTATTGGGCTCAAAGAATTCCGTCGGGATCCTTATTTGGGTAACAGAAGCGGGCAGATACATGCTTAACCCCCGTTTTCCGATCATATGCTTATGGGGTGTCTCATCCTTCTCTATAATCAGTTGATACGAGATGATGTTAACGGCAGAACCGTCGAGGGTTTTAGTAACCGGATCCCATCTGACTAGAAGATCGTCTAAGGGGACGCTATCCCCCTCCTCAGGCAGTAAAAGCACGGGGCCTTTCGGGATATTATGAGTCAGCCAGGCAGTTCCCATAGTCGTGCCTTGTCTTTCCCCTACTTCAATTGCTGATCCCATAACGGTATAGTTGCCTTCAGGCAGGACTTTCAATACTTCGGGAATGGGCACATCGGCATTCGCTGGCTCGACGGTCTCAAAGAATAGCTCGGTTAGCCCAAGTTCGCCCAGTTGTCCTTCACCTTTGAAAGTGAGTACCTTCCCTCCGGGGCCGGTAACTGTTATCTCATTCCACCCCTCACTGTCAATGAAACACTGAAAGCCTGTGTCTTTGTCTTTAGCATTGTGTTCGATGATAAGTTTAGTATCCTTTAGGGGTATAACATCGCCTGTGATGTCTCCAGGTTCATCCGACAAGGTGTCCTTATCCTGAGCATTGTATACGAACTTGTTTACCTGGGTGCCACCCAAACTCCCAGCCACCAATACTACTCCCGCAATCATCAATATCAACAGAAAACATATTTTTCTCATTGCCATCTACCTCCTTTCATTTTTTATGTGGTTTTCACCACAATTAAGCCATAGTACTTAGCCATAGATATGATTTGTGACACAAAACATGAATTATAGCACAAAGTGTGAACAATCAACAATTCAAAATCATCTTTCGAAGTATATCTCCAAAACGTTGTCAACCAAGGAGTCCCAAAATGATTTCTTATAAGTTAACAATAGTTCCATAATGCTTTTTTCATCGGATATGGAGTATCGTTTTTCTCTTCCCATCTTCTCATGATAAATTATTCCTCGGTCTTCCAGTATACTGATATATTTTGACAGAGTTGGTGGTTTAATCGCTAAATTATCGGATATTTCTGCATGTGTCAATCTTGGGGTGATTATTATAGTAAGAACGATGTCGCGAAAACGTTTCTGCTGAAGTAATGGGACTATAATTTTATCTTTCTCGCTTACTTTTCCGGCTATAAAATATATTCTCAAATTCTTCTCTTTTTTGCTAACCACTAATTCCCGTTTTTCTAAAAAATGGATGTGATACCTCAAGGTACTCAAATGCATCTTAAGCGCTCCCGAAATTTTTCTTAGATGCGAACCAGGGTTATTTAGCATATAATCATATATCAATCTACGATTTTCAAGCTCTATATATTCTTCTTTCATGCAATTCAAGTTTTCTTCTTTAAAGCGAATGCGATTAAAGCAATTATTATCATATCCAGGATTGCTGCAACAGACCACCAGAATTCATCGTTTAAATACCAAATCTCATCGCTGTCTCCTCCGGGTATAAACAATTTCATTGCCAATAGCATCGCTTTGATAAAGAAAAGGGAGAATGCTGCGGTTGTAATCAGTAGTTTTTTGCGTTTTACTCTGATATAACTTATTAAAAATATACAAAATGGAATTAATGATATCCCTGCCACAATAAGCCACAGTATCGCGTTAATTTCCTCAGCCGGTTCAAGCATAGTATCACCATTTAAGTATAGATATTATCCATTATATAAATCAAAAATGAGTCCAGCTAAGATATTTGGTGCTGCTTTTCAGATAGCTCGCTTTATAAGAGACACTCCTTTTGAATACTTTTACTATCATAAATAAAAACAGTACGGAAAACTAATCGAAAGTGCTGCTTTGATGTAGCTCAGTCATAACATATTGGAGGTGGTCGTTCTAACCTAACCGTTTGCCATCCCTCTTTTAGGAGAACATCATAGGTGAAAGGACCAAAAGGAGTAGAGCCAACAGGGGCGTAGCCTAAAGCATTGTTTATTCCGTCATCCATCAACCATCTCATGCGCATGGTTGTGTTTGCAGTTGAGGCAAAGACCAATACTTCGTAGATGGTTTTGTTTGTTTCCTGAAGCATGCTGACATTGTAGCTGTACAACCACTCATCCCCTTCTGCCCAGACTTCATATCCACATTCTTTTTCCGCCAAGAAAGCACCCTTCGGGTGCAAATCAATTGTAGCTAGGGCTAAGCAATGGATGGCTCCAATCAGCTAAAATGGTTGATTTTCAAATAAAGGTAGGACACTTGGACATGTCTCACTTATCTAATTATGCCTAATCGTATATAACATTTTTATCACAAAATTTGATTTTGATAGCATGTAACCACATAAGCCAATTAGTCATAGTATATCGGTCGCTTGCAGTACTGTGGAGCGACCGATATACCTTTATGAACAACATAGCAGTGGGTGTTGAGTTTATAGACCTGTTTAACGACCCTACACTTATTCCAAACTCAACCAGGTAGCGAGCTATATTATGGTTACTCCAACCTTTCTCGTGCAGTTATT
>QENH01000042.1 GCA_003336485.1 Candidatus Methanophagales archaeon | reverse complement strand
TAGGCTGACTATGAGCCCTACTTGACGAAGGAAAAAGAAGCACCCAATACACCTTCTGCTGCTAGAAGCCAGTAAATAAAGAGAACCCACATTATTGGGTTCACAAGGAAATTCACAGGGGTACCGCCGATAAGAAGGTTATAACCAAACCATTGTTTAAACCCGATAATCCTTAGAGCCTTGAGAGGATGCCTATTATGCACCAGGAAGGTTTGCATATAACCATTGACCCATCGAGAACGCTGTCTTAGCCAATTACCCAGTTTTGAGTTTGCCTCTTCGTAGGTTGTGGAATATATCACGCCAACTTTATAACCTTCCATAGAGGCCCTCATACCAAGATCCGCATCCTCGGTCACATTGAATGGGTCCCATCCACCGATTTGCTTTAGTTTTTGGACATCAAAGTGGTTGCTTGTCCCTCCAAGCGGTATGGGCAGACCTAATTTGTATAGTCCGGGAATTAAACAATCAAACCAGTAGGAATATTCAAGCGTGAACATTCTGGTGAGGAAGTTCTCGTTTCTATTGAAGTAATTTAGAGCTGCCTGGAAGCAAATAAAATCTTGGGGATGTTCTCAGAATGAGATAACGGCTTTTTTGAGCTGATCGGGATCTGATATATCTTCCGCATCATAAATGTTGTGGTAATCCCCACGAGCAAAGTGAAGACCGTAGTTTAGTGCTTTTGGCTTTGTCTTCAGTAAACTATCAGGCATGGAGATAAATCTCCAGTTTGCTGGCGGTCGTTCCCGCTTGGCAGCCTCAATAGTCTCTTCATCACCCTCCTCTAACAAGAGTATTATGTCTAACTTGTCCTTAGGATAATCGAATTTCTTAAGTGCTTTGATCAAGGTTCCCATCACTCCTGCATCTTTATATACTGGGAGTAGGATAGTGTATACCGGCAGATCCTTTTGGTCTATTGCGTTCAGTTCCTTGGTGGTTATAGGCGTTATTAGCTTGCGCCCTAGGCCATAAATACTCACGATCACCCGGAAGGTAACGGTAACTACATAGAATATCTGAATGAGGAGTAGAAGCAAAATAAAAAAACTCGTGGAACTGTAGTAAATCCAAAACGCGGAAACGCAAAAAAAGAGTATGAATAATACAATTTGAGGCCGTGTCAGAACCCTTTGTGCCGATTCATCGGGGTTTCTGTAAAAGAGCCCGTGGATCGACGTATCCAAAATACGGTACCGATAGAGTTCTTCCGATACTCTTGTGAGGTCAAGGTTGGTTATAACTATTTCATTTATCGTATCCACTTCAAATCGGCGTCGAAAAAAAAGTGACGTTCCTCTATCCTTTGGCTCGGCCGTCAAAATGGAAAGAACACCGTCCTTAATGCGGTAGGGCATAGCCAGATATCGCATTATCTCTTCATGTGTTACTTTTGCTATTAGTTTCGTATCGATATTATGCTTCATGTAGGCGGTGTTTGTCTCGAACGGGAGTCCAAAGTGCTTTGCTAATCATGCATACAATTCTAATCGATTTACGTATCCTAAACAGGCAAGAATCCAGCCGATTCTTCCTCCCTTATCCCGCGGATAGTCCAATACTTCGTCGAGCTGTGCTTGATCTATGTACCCAAGCTCTACGAGCACCTCTCCGATCCTACTCCTGTCAGAATTAAATTATAGAGCGTTAATATACCTAAAGCGAATGGCTGTAAATCAACATAAATCTGAAATCTGTCAGAAGAGGAGAAATGTTTTTATATAACGATTGTGATGATATATAATTGAAGAGGTAACACATAAAATGCAGGAAGAAGTAAAAGGCGTAATAGAAAAAGATATTCGACCGCTTTTAGAGATGGAAGGTGGAAGCATAGAGCTGGTGGGTGTGGACGACGACGGCGTGGTGAAGGTGCGGTTGACAGGCGCATGTGCCGGCTGCCCAATGAGCCAGTACACACTGGTGAACTTCGTTGAGGCGACACTGAAGGATAAGGTTCCTGGAGTAAAGCAAGTAGTCGCAGCAGATGATGCCAAGGCAAGATTTGAAGAGTTGTTGCGACGGTGACGAGAAAGCACCCTTCGGGTGCAAATCAATTGTAGCTAGGGCTAAGCAGTGGATGGTTCCAATCAGCTAATTTACAACCAAAAACTTCGTTTTCTGTTCTGGGACCCTTCTCATACAAGACGAGTGTCTTTTTTCTTCCAGAATTTGGACAATTTGGCGCCCATTTATTCACTTTCGTAGTTTTGACATCGCGGAGGTTATTTTTTTCCGCGAGACGAAATCCCGCCCCTTACAAGTTGAGATTGTCCTCGAATATAATTGATGTCAAGGTGTGAAGTCGGCTCATCGAGCAGTAACACATTAGGTTCCTGCGTAAGCGCTCGAGCAATGATGATAAGATGGAAGAAAAGCGGATTCGGGGTAAAGACAAAGTGTATAGAATCGATACAGAGCTAGACCAAATCATGACCTGCTTCAAAATGTCATTTGTCAATCTCTGCAGTATTTTTTTTGACAAAATGCATGAACCAGGCGAAATTTGAATTATTGACGCTGTTTGAATCGATTTTTCAGCTTGGTGGCGATTCTTTTGTTAGTGCTGTAAAAAAGACAATTGAACTGGAGATGAATCAGAAAGAGCCAAAGTTA
>QENH01000059.1 GCA_003336485.1 Candidatus Methanophagales archaeon | reverse complement strand
TAAAGATATCAATCTACGTCAAGCAGAAATACTCAAGGACTTTATGAGGCATCCCGAGAAAAATTTCGTCATCAAGGAAATAATGACAACCTATAATATAGCTTATGATAGCGCACGTAATGACCTTTTACATTTAACCGAGTTAGGCTATTTAGAAAAGATCAGTACAAAAAATAAATTCATCTTTGAACTCGCAAAACATGGCAATAACCGATAATTTGCTACACCTCATTCTTTTACGAATCATATAACATAATATAATAGTATAACTTATATGTACTATGTATATATAACATAACAGCAATGACCAGAAACACAAACAGCGAATCAAGACAGGTGAAAGATACCGCTGCATGCTACTCTCTCAGCGCGGACGAATGTACCCGCAGACTGGGTGTAGATCCCGATACGGGATTGGACACGAGTGAATCCGCCCAGCGTCTGCAAAATTATGGGCACAACGAACTTGCCGCGGCAAAGGAAGAATCTACTATCAAAGCGTTCCTGCGTCAGTATCACTCGCTCATGCATATTGTTCTGTCTCATGACGCTAGTCAGCATCATTATTCAATACGACCTTCCTATCGCTGGAACAGTGGGCGCTGTGTTTGGGCGCTGCTGCTGCGGTACTTATACTGTGCGAGCTCATAAAGCCAGTGTTGCGGCGGATCCCCGTGAAATATAAGTAGAAAGAGTGCATGTCAGACATACCATCGCGATGACCATACAAGTACCCGTATCTTATCTATCTTCTGTTTCTCTAATACTGCTTTTGGATCTATACTTCTGAGAAGTAGTGGTAGCTCGTTGTCCTCTGTGATCATCTTGATCAGGTTATGCTCACCACTTGCAACTACCAATTTGAGTTCGCTTTTATGTCCCGCTACCAGCGCGTCAAATACGGAACGTGCCTTCTCGCCATGATGTCTGATCTCCTCGTCCCGAAGCCGTTCGAATCGACGCTGGCTCATTCCGCCTTTCGTGTGTTTCTCCTTTACACTGCTGCGAACTATCTTGTACTCGATAACGCTCTCACGATCACAAATCCCAATAAACGTCTCTCCTGCGTGCGCCAATACGATGCAAATGCTATGGCTAAAATCCAATATCGCCTGCAACTGCGTTGTATCAAATGTATTATCCAGTTCCCATCGTGATTCGGGAATCCTAAATGGCGGTACCACTATCTGCGGCGCCATGCCCGCACTTTTCAGATCATAGAAGAGTGCTATGCCAGTCGGCGACTCGAGCCTAGCAATCATGTATTTGACCGAGTTATCCAGTTCAAAGCGGTCGAGGTCGCTAATTGTTTCTCCTGGCCGCAGATATGCCGTGAGTAGGTCTTCGTTCCTCGAGCTGAGCGAGCCGATTTGGAATAGCAAGTCAGATGCGCGATCAGCCGTCAATGTTACCGCATCTCTGACGCTTGGTTCTGCATCCTTTTCCTTTTTCATCTTCTTATGTTCACGCTCGATTGTGGCTATCCGCTCTTCCGCCTTCTTCAATGCCAGGTCAGCCACCTGTTTATCGGCTAACGCCTTTTTCGCACGTGCCGCCTGCTTCGATCGGTGCTCAGATAACGATTTATTCTCATATTCGAGCTCGTTTATACGCGTTTGCAGTAATTCGATTTTTCTTGCCTCTTCTTTGCGATTAAACAACCCACCAAGCATTTACCATTCTCCTAACACAACTAGTTCTTATTTATATAAGAGTGTATTAAAAGATCTATTTAAACGGCTAACACAAAGCTTTTTATGGAGATAACGAAAATGCTAATTGTGAAGCCCCTAGCATTTGATAGCTTTGGCGTGCGGTCTATGGCGACTTTCGTTGAGACTGATGACATAACTGTTTTGATAGATCCCAGCGTAGCCTTAGCCCCAAGTAGATATAGATTACCACCGCATCCAATAGAGGAACAACGGATGAGCGAGGCTTGGACTGATATAAAGGCGCATGCATCCCAAAGCGATGTCCTCATAGTTACGCATTACCATTATGACCATCATAACCCCGAAGAGCCGGAGCTATACAAAGACAAGATAGTTTATTTGAAGCATCCAAAGACAAGCATAAACAAGAGCCAAGCAAAACGCGCATCGTATTTCCTTGATATGCTAAATGCGATGCCAAAGTCCATTGATAATGCTGATGGTATGGAGTTCAAGCATGGATCTACCGCTATAAAATTCTCGGCACCTGTTTTTCATGGTACAAACCCGAAACTGGGTTACGTGGTAGAGGTGAGCATATCATGCGGTGGTGAGAAGTTGGTTTTTACAAGCGATGTTGAAGGTCCTGCTGTTGATGACCAGGTGGAATTCATTATTCGGGAGAATCCGAACATCGTTATTTTAGACGGGCCTATGACTTATATGCTCGGCTTCCGGTATTCTAATAAGAGTCTGACACTGTCCATAGCGAATATAAAGAGGATATTAAGTGAGACGTCTGTAAAGTGCATCATGCTGGAGCATCATTTCATGCGCGACTTGAAGTACGAGTCGCGAATAACTGAGCTGTATGAATACGCTGCGGAAAAGAACGTGAAACTCATAACTGCTGCGGAATATGTTGGGCGTAACATAGATATACTGGAAGCGCGAAGAAAAGAGCTCTTCAAATA
>QENH01000060.1 GCA_003336485.1 Candidatus Methanophagales archaeon | reverse complement strand
AAAAACATAAAATCTGAATTTATTTTACGGTGGCCCCTATGTACTATATTATGTATAATACCCCACATATAAAACATTCGGTTTTTGAAAAGATAGTTACCCAATCAAATAAGATGGGTTATGCAAGTAAATCGTAGCTTCTTGTAGTGTTACCATTCGGTCTTGCAGCCTATTCTATCCCCAACCGGTTCAATGTGCCTTCCGTAGGCACACCGTTATCATCCCAGCCACGCATACGATAATATTCATCAAGTGTATTTAAAAACTCTTCCCTGTCTATTACCCTTCCCGTCACCTTCTCATCAAAGAACCTCTCGGGTAAGGTATCATCAGCCTTAGAAAACCCTTCGCGCAGATTATAAAGCCGTTCGAGGTTCCATATCCGCTCGCCCACGCGCATTAAATCCTCGGACGTATACGCCTTTCCAGTTACCGCGCCCAGTATATTTGCATATTCCTCCTCCCCGGCACCGAAGAATGCAAATTTACAGACCACAAGTGAATCAACCGCGGCAAACCGGTCCTGGAATATCTTTGTGTGTCCTGCTTTACCAGCAAGAGTATAGGGATCAATCGCCTTTGGCTTTCGTAATATCTCAGGCGCGACGAGATACGCCCTCGTATGGCATCCGCCCCTATTAGAAGTGGCATAGCTGAAGCCCAGCCCTTTAACACCACGAGGATCATATGCCGGAAGTTCAAGCCCTTTTACCTGAATCGATTTTTCCGGGTAGCCTTCAGATGTTGAATATCGCTTTGCACCTCTGCCAAGTTGTTCGCCAATACCCGCTCTTTCTCCTACCATCTCCGTCAGATTCAATAGTTCATTGGGGTGGATGTTTTTATTTTGTATTTCCGCGTGACAACCCAGAACGCTCGCGACAGATATTGTGTCCATGCCATAATCGTTACAGAGCCGGTTCGCATCAACGACGGCGTCATAGTCCGGGTTTTGGATATTCGCACTCATCAATCCGATAGTCTCATATTCCGGTAGTTCATTGCCCGCTTTATCTTCGCGTTTGCACGCAATAGGGCAAGAATAGCATGCCTTTTTGCGGGGCGAATATTCGTTGGCGATAGAAGTAGCGAAAAATGGTTTCAGGTCTATGTCCGGTTCTGCCATCCGGAAATTCGCGACCGGGAGGATTTTCATCCAGCTCGTTATCTTTACTAAGAAAGGAGTACCGAAAACAGATAGCCCTTTACTTATCGTCGGAGATGCGATTAATAGCCGTTTAATCGCTTTCTTCTGCATTGTATAATCGACTCTATCGAAGATGTCAACACTGCCCGTGCCCTTTACCACAATTGCCTTCAGGTTCTTTGAGCCCATTACCGCGCCCACACCTCCACGTCCAAAAGCATGTGTCGCATCTGCAATGATCGAAGCTAAATACACCTGTTTCTCACCTGCTCTGCCTATACAAGCAACGCTACCCTTAGCTTTTAGAATGTTCGTGGTCGCTTTTACGTTCTTGCCCCATAGCGGCACGGCTGATAGAATTTCCACACAATCGTCTTCTATTTCAATGAAGACAGGGTCTGGCGCTTTGCCCGTAATGATTATAGCGTCATAGCCTGCCTTCTTCAGTTCGGGGCCAAAAGAGCCCCCGCAGTTCGAGTCGAATATCGTGCCGGTCAAGGGCGATTTTGTGGATAGCGAGACCCTGCCTGATGCTGGTGTGGTGGTGCCGGTTAATGGACCCGCGGCAAATACAAGCATGTTTTCGGGCGATAGGGCATCTACACGACCCGCATCGTAAACTATTTTCGCGCCAATGCCGCGACCACCGAGATACTTTGTTAGTAACGTATCTTCAGGAACGAAGCTATCTATTCGGCTTTTTGATAGGTCTATTCTGAGGATTCTGTTATTCCAGCCGTTCATAATTACTCTTTAGGTAAGTGTTAGGAGAATATAAATAGGGTAATCGTCTCATCAGACCACAAGATTACACGGATTTCCACGAGATTGTGTTAACCTTGTGAAATCTCGTGGAATCTCGTGGTTTTTTTACATTCGCTATACAATTACAGAAATGCCATTACTACCAAAAAATATAAGGGGTAAATACCAGCAATAAATTGAGGAGTATATTAAGGGGGGACATAGAAGATGGATAAAAATTTTGGAATGGTGATTATATGCACTGCACTTTCGTTATTATGTTTTATAGGAACTGCATCAACAACGACCTGGTCTGTGGATGGCAGCGGCGGAGCGGATTTCACAGGGATACAAGATCTTGACTTTCGGAGATAGTAATTTATCACTTAAATAATTTTCCATTTGATGAGGTTATCCGCCATTTTTTAACGGAAATACGCCACAGGAGGCCATATTTTCTATTTCGCCCATACCCAAATGTACTGACTAAAAGTCACGTTTGAAAAATTCGTGGTGAAAATCGTGTAAATTCAAAACTCCCCATTGTTAGAGAATAATATAGAAAGCTTTATAAGTATGTAATGACTAAACTTATTTATGCATTTCGTCAAGAAGAAGGTGGCGGGGAAGACATATCTTTCCATCGCCGAGACGCATCGAGTGAATGGAGTTCCTAAGACGTCCATTGTTAAATACGTAGGCTCTGCTGAGAAATTATTCAAAATACTAATCGGTCTG
>QENH01000041.1 GCA_003336485.1 Candidatus Methanophagales archaeon | reverse complement strand
CCCAAATGGGAAGTTAGTAATTTTACAATTACGAGAGTGGGTTTCTGGTAAAGTACTGGATGAGACGCAGATGCAGCAACTGCTAGGTGATTCCTTCCCGGATCCGGGCACGGGCAAAATCAGACGGACAAGGATTATGGAAGCGGCTGCTATTGCTGCTTATCACCAGCAAACAGACTTTCCAATTGTGGAAGTACTTTTGAGCGATGATGCGCCCCAATACAAGCTGCTTATATACTTGCAAGCACTGTGCTGGGTTCACGACGGACGGAACTACAAGAAATTGCGCCCCGTGGTGCCGGTGCACCGTGAAAAGCTCGATGATTTTCGGGGTAAATACTGGGATTATTACCGTAAACTCTTGGAGTTCAAGGAAAATTCATCTCAAGAGGAGGCGGAAGTACTATCAGCGGAATATGATCGATTGTTTTCCACGAAAACTGGGTATCCAGCTCTGGATGAGCGGATTGCAAAGAGTAAAGCTAAAAAGTCGGAGCTCCTAATGGTCTTGAAACACCCAGAGCTCCCTTTACATAACAACGATGCGGAATTGGGTGCGAGAGCACAGGTTCGCAAGCGTGATGTGAGTCTGCATACAATGACCGAAGATGGTACAAAGGCTAACGATACTTTTTTGACGATTGGCCAGACTGCGAAGAAGTTGGGTGTGAGGGTGTATGAGTATATCTTTGATCGGGTCAGTGAGCGTTTTCGCATACCGTCGCTTGCAGAACTGATTAAGGCAAAGAAGTTTCTGGAGAAAGACCACGATACCGATTAGGATGAAGGTTGTGTGTTGGATGTGCTATATTTTCCAGGACATATCGGAAAGTGCAAGAAAGAATATTGATAGCTGCGTATGACTGAATAGTATGTCCAACTTGGGAGTAACTCTATGGAATAGTATATCTCCAAGTCTATTACCAATCAATTTGGAGAGGATACAGATATGCTTTTATTTGGATAGTACATTGCAACTTCTCCATGATTTAAATACCCGTCTGCTCATACTTAAAGTATGCCAGATATAACACTTTCGATACCGGAAGAGGCGTATAAAAAGATGAAAGAGCACAGGGGAATCAGATGGCCCGAGGTTATAAGAAATGCTATAATGGACTATATCCATCGCTCGGAGGAGGGTAAGCATGAAATAACGACTGAGGAACTACTCAAAGAGCTTGGGAGTGAATTCAAAAAGGATTTGTCGGAAATAAGCTTGGATGATGCCGTGGGATCATATGTGAAGATGAGGAAAAAGGAATGGGAGAGATTTTATACGATACAAGCAGTTTGATCAACGTTTACAAACAAAGAAGACAATTGAGAGGCCATACAACAATTCTCAATGTTGTTGAATTCCCAAAATTGCTTGAACTCAAACTAACCGTAGTTTACCCTTCAAAGCATGATTATGACCTTGCAATCAAACTATCAAAAGATTTACTAAAAATCGGAAAGCCAATACCTGCGATTGATATATTAATAGCGGCGGTAGCGTTGAACAGAAATATGAAGCTTGTAACAACGGATAATCATTTTGCAATAATACGAAAAATTAGATCGGACTTTGAATTCGTAATAGAAAACAAAACGCTCAAGAAAGAATAATTTTTGAAGGTATATAAACTATAACAGGGATTTCCACGAGGAAAATTATGTTACATCTTCATTTAAACCTAACCTCAATTCTTCTATTTCCCAGCCATGATACGGGTATATTTCTGCGCGTTACATCACGTCATCATACTTTAATAACTACCATACATCTATGTTATTAGATAGGAAAAACAGGTGTATGAAATGGAAGAAGCGACAACGAGTGGGATAGTTAGCCATAAGAAAGTAACAATGGCGGCAGAGCCTTTTGGAAGGTTGACAATCTTGAGAGAAACATAACGTCATTACCTGTGAGCGTTAGGATTGTAGAAGTAAAGGAAAGGACAGTGGAAGAGGCAAAAGAGGAGATACAGAGATATTATGAGGAACACAAAGGCGAATCTATTTATCCTGACAACGCAGCAGATCAACTCGGACTTGATTTGAAGATAACGATGCAAGCCGTGGAAGAGCTTATAAAGGCAGGAAAGTTGGAGGAGACGAAATATGTGTAATTACAAAACCACTGCGATCTAAAAGAACTTAGGCATTCATATAAATAAATCGTGGAGTTAGTATTATCTCTTTCCTTATTGTATCTGCCACAACAGCCTCTATGCTCGTTCTCTCATTACCTTTAGCCTTTAGGGAAATTCTCCGAATCGATCATTTTGAGTGAATGCATATAAACTGATTTTTTAGCTCTAACGCCGCTTTTAAATTGATAATGTAATATTCAACAATTCAAATACGCAAAATCTTTTCGGGTTTGAACTCTGCAATTAGTTTCGGTAGAGCCTCACGTTTAAATCTTTCTAACCATGTATCCGTGTTCATCATTCATTCTCCACCGCTTTATATCTCCCTTTTAAGGCTTCAAAAACCCTTCTTGCTTTTTCCACTTTATCTCTCGCAACATCTTCGTCATACTCTTCATAAGGTATATGTTCAGCGACATCAGGATCTGTTAATTTACTTTTGGATATGATCCTTTTCAATTCGAGTACCTCCTCCAGTTCTCGTTTGAGTGACCTTCTTACGACTAATTACCAATTTAGATCAGGGTCAAGTAGGGCTCATAGTCAGCCTA
>QENH01000040.1 GCA_003336485.1 Candidatus Methanophagales archaeon | reverse complement strand
CTGCTCACGCTGAAGATACAGAGAAAATGGTCTATTCAAGAGATCTTACAAGAGTTCCTTATATCGATATATACAATTTTCCCGCTAAAGAGCAGGGAGCAGTAAAACATTTTACCCATGCGGATTCCAAAGGGTATACCACAAAATTTGACATAACGGGAGAGATATGGCGGGTGGAATGGGATTATTCAACATCATCTGACTATCCATACTTCTCATATCACCTATTAGATGAACATGGAGACATTATACATGGCATTTCTTCCCACGATGATGAGTACGACAGCCGCGGAGTTGTTTACCTAAAGGGAACCGGAGAAGATTTTTACTTCCAAGTATGGGATGCTAATTTGTGGTCATGGTCTATTGATGTCTATCAAGAGGTCTACCCTGACGAAGAATAGGAAAGCTAAGTTTAACTCGCACCTTTGTAGAGGATTATTATTAATTCTCTTTTTTTCTTTTTTGCACTGCTTTTTGTATGACTTCAACAGCATTTCTTCTGAGGGTGGTTTATGTAACACCGCTATACAAGTTGAACACAGTTGAAATGCTTTATTTCTGAGAAATGAAGCGCTTTCATATATAGCCCCAGGCAAAGAGTAATGGGATAACCAATACAAACCACCTACCTTCATCGTAGCTTACATGAGAAGATAGGCGATGGAAAGCTGAGAGTATATTCTTATGTCCCATACTACAAATCCACTTCTTAGGATAGATATAATGAATGTGGTATATACGCGGTGAAACGCGCCCCTTTTTATGGTACGACATAAAGTATAATGTTTCTTTGGTAAAGTTTTTAAAACATTTTGAAAGAAAGGTTTTTTGAGGGATTATTGCAGGCAGTTAGGATGGTTAAAGATAGAAGACGGGGAATTTAAAAAGAACGGGTTACGGAGCAGATACAGACCACACAGCTTAAGGATGAGTTTCTCCACTATTTTGAAAAGCAAAAATGTCGCTGCGCTACATGTAGAACATATGCTAGGGCATTCCGCGGCATATAATGGCGCTTATGATGTGGTTAGAGAGTATAGAGGCGTTGCGAAAGGAGTTGGAAACACGTAACGGTAAGATAAGCGGCACAATCGAAAAAGTCAGTGATTTTTTAATTTTTTATCCATCATACCCAACATTTTCATCGTGTTTGCAAATTAAACAACCATAAAGTGATCCCTCATTGACGTCCTATCAAAAATCCACAATATTCTTATCCAAAACTGTACCAAAAGATCAAAAACGGCCATTATACGAGTAAAAAGGCGATAGCTACCGCTAACCACCGCTCTTCATTCACGCCAACTTGAATCGTAAAAGTCTTACTTAACCGTGATCCAAAAACGGTACCGTGGAAAGGTTCACACCATCGTATACCTTTTCATTTTAAATATGGATGGTTCACACCATCGTATACCTTAAATGCTATGGAAAGGTTCACACCATCGTATACCTTAAATGCTACAAGGTAGTTATGGAAGGCATAACAGCGATAAGCGAGTTTTAATATCGCCGCCATGCTATTGTGATTTAAGCCAGACATGCTAGTTTTGAGACAGTATTTTTACACATACAGATACCTGGTTGCTTCTATGATATTTCCTTGGTGAAATATCATGGAACATACACCAGAAGAGGAAGAGCGAATAAATGCAATTCATCGGTATCTTGAAGGGGAGCGAGAGGTTGATATATACAGAAGTTTGGAAAGGTCAAAGGGTTGGTTCAACAAATGGTTGGGTAGATATAAAACAGGACGCAAAGGATGGTATAAGGACCTACCAAAAAGAGCCAGAGTTATACCACATAAAACCAGTGAACGGATTGAGCGGATTGTTGTAAAGACCAGAAAATCACTAATGGACGGTACTGAAGATTCTACCAAATATTCCTGTGTGGGTGCTGAGGCTATCCAATTTCATATGGAAGAGCTGGGTTACAAACCATCGGATATTCCTTCTATCTCCACCATCAAAAGGATCATCAAACGGAATAAATTAAGATTGAACAAACCGGAACGCTACAAAAGAGTTCGTTCTAAAGGGCGATACACCATCCTCAATTCCAAACACACCGATGAGCTGCATCAAATGGATTACGTTGGCCCGAGACATATTAAGGGTTATGGACCGATCAACTCGCTACATCTGAAAGATGTTGTGGGGCGACAAGTTGCAGGGAAGCAGTATAACGAAAAAAGCATGGATAATGTAATGGAATTCCTCAGGGATTACTGGAAACAGTGTCCGATACCTAAATACTTGCAGGTAGACAACGGTATGTGTTTTGCAGGCGACTACAAGCATCCTAAGTCATTCAGTCGATTCGTAAGATTGGCTTTATATGTAGGAATCGAAGTGGTGTTCATCGCTCCGTCAAAGCCTTGGATGAATGGAACAATAGAGGAATTCAATAAAGGTTTTGATAAACGTTTCTGGCAAAAGGAACTATTTGTTGATCTAAATGATATACGGAAAAAGTCAAAGACGTTTTTTGAAAAAGAAAACAAATTTAACGCCTGGAAGTTGAGAAATGATAATCTGAAGTCAGTCGATCCTAAACGCATTCTGCCAAAAGATTTTACAATCGATGTGGATCGCTTACCTTTGGTCACAGGAAAAATCCATTTTATCCGTGTGGTTGATTCGCGGGGTAAGATTAGCGTACTCAATGAGTATTTCAATGTAGGCAAGGAATATACCGGCGAATATGTCTGGGCAACCATTGAAACACGGAAACAAACGCTCA
>QENH01000039.1 GCA_003336485.1 Candidatus Methanophagales archaeon | reverse complement strand
TAAGCTTATTGGTGAATATATATAAATGGGAATAAATCGATGCAGACCTTAGCGGAAAGAATAGGGCCAAAAGGCGAGATAAAGTTACTGCAAAGAATTTCTGATTTTTAAAGAACAAACATGTCGCAGGAATAAACATATGGAAACCGTAGTAAGGCTAAACAAAAATGGTACCGGATATATTAATACCCTTGATTGTAGTAGGATTAGCAGAATTAGGTGACAAAACGCAGCTATCTACCCTGCTCTTAGCTTCAAAAACAGACAAACATCTGCACTTATTATTTGGTATAATGCTGGCTTTTCTGATAGTAGACGGAATAGCGATTTTAGCAGGAGAGTGGATTACAGATGTCGCACCCGAGGGTGTAATAAAAATGATTTCGGGCGTTATTTTCATAATTTTTGGACTTGTAACGTTAATATTTAGAAACAAAGGGGAAGTAGCAAAAAGCAAATATCATTTTGAAAACCCGTTCTATTCAGGTTTTATCCTGATTTTCGTTTCAGAATGGGGCGATAAGACACAAATCGCCACTGGATTGTTTGCAACCAAATACAATGGCTTAATGGTTTTAACAGGAGTTATGATAGCGTTGAGTTTGCTTTCTGTAATAGCGATCTATTCGGGTAAATTCATTTCAGAGAAGGTGAATAGGGAAACGTTAACAACAATTGCTGGAATTACGTTTATATTGATGGGCATGGCCTTCTTTTTATTTTAATTACCAAAACCTAACTTTATTCGGCTTTCTAGCCAAACCCGAGCTTTTTTAGGGGGTGTTACTTGTGTACCTAACAACTATTAGATTATAGATATGACAAAAAAGAAAAAGAAGATGAAAGAAGAAGAGAATAGTCTACAAGAATCCACAGTTCATGCGGACATATTCTGGGACATAACTATGAGACAAATCATACTTTTGATAGCGATCCTTATTTTCGTAACGGCGGCGTTGGTCGCACCATCAAGCGCAGCTACAAATGCAAACATCGTAATAACCGATGTCACACCAACTGATCTTTCACCTGGCGACATAAAGGAGATCACGCTCACGCTGAAGAATCAGGGCGGCAGGGACGCCCGTCATATCACCATGAATTTTCAGAACAGTGACCACATCTCCCTTATTGGGTCATCCACAGTTTACATATCTTCGATCAACGCATGGTGCTCAAAGGATATTCCAATCACGATTAAAGCAGCGGATGAGCTCACAAACGGTGCATACGCCATTCCAATCTTGGTCACCTTCAGCGAATACTACCACAATGCCCATGTAGGCTATGTAACCGCCCCTATGCCGTCAACAAACATTACGATCGTCTTTTACGTGGTAGGTACAACCACGCTTGAGGTTGCAGATGTCTCAACAGACCCGTCGGAACTCCGAGAGGAGAGCGAGAATAATAATATAACGGTCTTAATTGAGAATTCAGGAAGTGCAAAGGCGAGGTCTGTATCTCTCAGAATGGACCCAGCCAGTCCGTTTGTAGAGGCATACTCGGGTTCAACTTCTGGCTTCACAGAAGAAATTCGGGCGCGTTCAAGCCACCGCTTTGTATTCGCACTTGATATTGAGGACGGAACGAAAGAAGGGTCTTATGCAATTCCACTCGCAATCGAGTACATCGGTGAGGATGCTCATATCTTTTCGCTGAAGAAGAGCATCACACTGAGGATCAGCCCGCAGGCCGACTTTCTGGTTGGAGCGGTTACAACTGAGCCTGCGGTGATTACGAGTGGTAAAACATTCATAATGAACGTCCCGATCAAAAACATTGGAAACAAGGATGCAAAATCAGTAAAAGTCATTTTAAAGACAAAATCATACTTTACAGGGGCAAAGACAGATTATCTCGGGGATATCGAAGTAGGCTCGGATAAAATCGCCACTTTTGAGCTTGAAGCAGATCGGGATACAATCCCGGATAATTACGAGAACGACCTGAAACTCATCTGGACAGAGGGTGATGAACGACTCGAGACGATCAAATCCTTCAGATTGGTCGTGGCATCGAAGGAAAGAGCAGACGAAGGTGTGAATGGGGGATTCATACCTCTTGCAGGGATTGGTTTTTTGGTGGCATCCCTAACAGGTACTTTTGTCTATTTTAAGAAGAAGAAAGAGTGAGCGAATGATTCAAAGAATCCTTAACCGCTGGGCGGAAATATCAAAGCGTTATTACTTATTGATTATTGTACTCGCTATTGTTATCGCTTCAATGTCATTTATAAGCGCAAAAGAGACTGAGATAGATACTAGCGCCTTTGGATACTTCTACCCGGGTACAAGATACCTGGAAGAGGTCCGTTTTATACAATCCGAGTTTCCTGGGACTACAACTGTACTGATCTTAATTGAGGTGGACCGGATCAATGCAAGAACTGTGATTGAGGAGGATATGCTCATAATGACAGAGGACCTGGTGGATGCCGTATCAGATATTGCGGGTGTAAAGAGCGTTACGAGTGTGCTCGAACAGGGAAGAACAAAAGAGGAGATACTTTCACAATCGCTCGAGCTGCGTAGTCGGTATATCAATGATGAGTTGAGATATTCGCTCATCACCGTGAAGCTTGATGCAACAGAGGTTCCGGGGAGTACAGAACTGGTAGAAACGTTCCAGAAGACAATAGAAAAAGTGAATCTCGTGCGTGGGTCTTCTGTTACGCTCACTGGAGATATGGCATGGGGTTATGCATGGGATAATGCGATACGGGTGGGACTTTCAAGCTCGCTCATTGTTGGATTCATAGCGATTTTTATCCTTCT
>QENH01000061.1 GCA_003336485.1 Candidatus Methanophagales archaeon | reverse complement strand
CTTTCGTATTTTTTTTTGTTTCTATGTGGCTGTGAACATCAGCAAAATGTATCCTCTTCAAATTGATTGGTGATAGATTGAAAATAGAGTTCTTCTTAGTTACCCTCAAATCGAACATACTGTTCAGTCATACGAGGATATCAATATTCTAGTGCACTACGCGATATTTCCTATAGTATATACCTCGCCAAACGCATCTGCACTTCATCCAGTATTTTACCAGAAACCCGCCCTCGTAATTGGGGAAACAGTTTATTAGAAACCCCAAATCTTTCCAGCAGGTCGAAAGCTTCTTCATTGAACAAATAACTCCTTGCTTTGCCGTCTGAGTCACCACGCAGTATATCGAGTACTGTACAGACGGTCTTTGTGAGGAGCCGTGAAGTAAGCGGGGTAATAAGGATTGCAAACGATCTGAGTATAGTGGTTCTGCCCACGGACTCTGGAGCTAGTATCATCTATCTGCTGATAATCAGTAGAGAGCAGTCCTGCCAGGAAAATATCTGCCTTCTCCTGATGGAAAAGTTCATTGTTCTTTGTAATAATGCGTAAAATCGAAGATGGAGATATAAAAATCCTAAAATTCTCTAAAAGCTCGTGTATCTTTGGCTCTGACACATTAGCAACATGTTTAAGCGTGCAAACCAGTGATTTAGCACCCGGTCCAAATTCTCCTTTAATCTCTGGCGGTAATTTCCCCATATAAGTCTTTTTTTTGCGATGGAGAGTAGTAAATCTCCTTTTTATACTCAACATTATCCGTTTTGATGAGGATTTCCTGAACAACAACATCCTGGTATCCTTTGAATTCCGCATCATCGGGCAAGATGTTCTGATCTATCTTGCACACTTCGACACGATCTATTTTTATCTTATGCCTCTTTGCCTTTGATTTCTTCTTTTTTGTGGTTTTTTGGGGCTTTCTTTCTTCTCATCAATTGTTTCAAACATAAAAACCCCAGACAAAATTCATTTCCGGTTTTAACTCAGAAATTTAGGAGATAGTTTTCACAACTTCACACTTACAGTCTATCAGCCCTCACGATATCCTTTAAATACCCCACTCTTCTTATGGAGAAGTATGAACTCTAAAGAAGTAATTATAATGGTATCGAGGGATTTTTTAGAGTCGAACTCGACTTCTCGGATGATACGTTGGGTGATGGTTCTGTTCTTGTTGTTCTGTCCATAGTTTCACATTTCACTCCCTTCGGAAAGCTCCCTATTCATTCTTTCAACCTCTTCCAACACTGTTCCTACATCGTGATTTGCCCTTCTTCTAATTCTATCATCACCCTTTTTTTCCCTCATATTCCCCCATACATTGCCTATACGATTCATAGGAGACAGAAGATAGCATTTCAGCTGGATCAACAGAAAAACCAAGTCCTTTTAATGGTGGATCGCTACCAATCAAATTGAACATGTAAATTCCTGTCGGAGCACGAAATGCAATCCATTCATCAATACGTGTACAACCGGTCATTCTTTTCCACTTTTTTCTTAGCTCCCAGATGAATCGCTCCATGTCGTTGTTGGTCCTGGGGATACAATCGTGGCCATATGTATGAAACAACCCACCCCAGAACTTCTTTATCTGTTTGACAAGAGGGGCATACTTCTTGCTTGTTGCCGCCTTTCGCTCTAAAAAAGAAAGGATACGCCTCATTCTCCCTTCTATGACCTCCTTTGAGTTCTTATCTTTATTTTCAAGTATTCCCCTTAGCCGTTTGAATATCTGCCAGTCGGATTTCAAGCTCTTGACCAACGATCTCACACGCTTGTCCGCAATAACGGGAGTTAAAATTGCATCTAATTCGCAAAGCGCGGATTTATATGCATCTTCGTGTGGGTACTCAGATAGGCATCGCCGAATAGTTCTCCTCACCAGTCGATAGCGATCATAAGTTTCGATATAGTATAGTTCAAAAGGGAAGCTATCTGTGGTGATTTTCAGTATCAGGACAAGGAGATGTATGATCAAAAGAAGTTTATCTGACCCTATTTTGTCGTTTTTTTTTTTGATCTTCCTCCACTTGTTTTGCTTTTGCTATAACTTCTTTTGTTTTCATCGTGTCTCCAAGCTCTTTATACTCTTTTTCCATGAAATTACCAGCGTTTTTGATGAAATGATACTGGCAGAACTGGTGAGGGATGTCAGGTATAACGTTCTTTACCGCTTCGATGATCGCAGGTTGCATATCACTTATGACCGCGATTGGTAGGCCGTACATTTCAACGACCTTCTCCAACAATGGCTGGAAATGCTGGACGTCATCTTTCTCTGTGGTATTCGCATACAGAACAACCCCTGTTTCGTAACTGCGGAAAATATAGAGTGTTTTACCTTTATAGGTGTATGTTCCATCGATACTCAAGACATATTCGCCTAGCTTTTCCCTTATCTCCTGAATATGCTCCTCATGCCAGCCCTTGATCAATGATTCAAAGGTCATCGTCAGGTTTGTTAGCTCACCCATGCTTATTTTGATGTTTTTCTTCCTCAAACCCTCTTTTATTTCCGCGTATGTTTTGTGCTCTTCGTATCTCAGAGTTCCTATATGCAGAATAACATCCAGTCCAAATATCTTATACGGGATAATAGCCGCTTGAAAATCTTCTGCCCTGAAGGATAAAGCATGCCCTGGGCATTCTCGGTTATTGCATCGCAAAACTCGTTCTCTGACCCAAAATTCCCCCTTCAGTGTTATAATATGCCGGTTATTCTTGTTGTATTTCTTAACTAGCTTCGCGCTGCAAAGGGGGCAGCTATTCATCCTTGTGGAAACTTTAACCACTTTTTGTTGCAT
>QENH01000038.1 GCA_003336485.1 Candidatus Methanophagales archaeon | reverse complement strand
TCGCTCAATATCAGGATATTTCACATAAACTGTGGCATTTATATTAATTATTTCTCCAAATGTTAGTCCAGATGCAACTCCAATTTTTTTAACTTTCATACCCTTTTTTGGCTCAATTGGTTTTTTAGGCTCTTTGGGTATCTCTTCTCTTAGGTCAACCTTCCCTTTAGATTTGATAATCGCGAGTTCAACCAAATTTTCTCCGTTGGGATCAATTGGAATATATAGAACAGAGACTCCTTCTCCAATCTCGTCATCCTTTGTAACCTCTTTATTAAACGGAATCGGTCTGCACACCTTTATATCTTTGAGTTGCTTTCCCTCTATAATTCTAACTCTAGGGTATCCTTTTCTGGTCATTCTTGATCATCAGCTATCCTATTAATGAATAAATAGCCCGTTCCCATATAAAAAAATACAACCAAGAGCATTTAGTTCAAATTCGAATTATACATCTTCACTTGCCTAATGTTTGGCCTCTGACGGCGGAATTTTGTTCACAAACAGGAAGTAGGACCTACTCTAATATGTTTCTTTTTTGGGGGGATTTCTTCACGAGAACTGAACCACGAAAGCCAAGACTCTTCCTTAGCTACTGCCTCTAATTCGAGGTTAATATAAGCATCTCCGCCTTTTGGTGTCATCACGATTAAGGCAAGATCTTGCTCCCCAAATAAGCTATCTTGATCACCACATTTAAAAATCCATTTTGCTTGAGCAGTTCGACGTCCAAAGATCCATAATTTTGGAACGGTTCTTATGCCCTCAAACCTATGCAAATACTTAATTTCCGGTTGTACTGGACCTACTTTGAGAGAGAAGGTAACCCCGATCTCATCCGCATAAGGAACATCTTTGGTTATCATGGTTGGTTCCATATCGTAGACTATACTCCGTTCCTCAACGTTTACCGCTAAAATTGCTTCTTTAATTGTCCAGGCCTGGCCTGGATTAAAAGAGCATGAAATTTTCAGTAAGTGAAAATCTTGTACCTCTAATAAGGCCTTCATTTTTCCATCCAACTTTTCCTTGTCTTCAGCCAGTTTAATGAGATCAAAACAAGGCAAGTATCCTACCGAAATCTCCGGCAACTTCCTATATGCCGCAGGAACGGTAGTTTCCAAAGATAACAATCTTGCAGGTGGCAATGTTTTTTCCATTGACTGCTCCGATGGAAATTTCAGAGTATAAAGTGTTCTCTTCTTTTCACTTTTCATCATTAACTACTTATGTTTCAGACTATTTAAATGACACACCCCTATATTTCATTTTTGATTGTTCTAATAACGTCATAGTGAACGTTTTTAGGTTAAATCTCCACTCTAATCAAATTAACCGTTAGTGACAACACAAATTTAAAAGCAATGATAAGCTATTAATGCTTTCTAAGCACTGTCTGAAGCCTTTTTGTTAAATATGAGAGCAAATGGAGCATATAAACTCTTAAATATAGGTAACTACTATTTTATTAACAAGGGAAAATAAAGATTCTTTGGTTCTCTTTAACATTGTATGGGTAAACCCTGGGACAACTCCCATTTACCCGCCACCAGATAAATCATCGTATTTCTATATTTCACCGTCTTAAATCCATAGGATCTCTTGACGACTGTCTTGACCAGGGAATGACTACGGTTTTTGTGCCATGCTTTTCGCATTTCGTCCTTGGAACTCTAGCGTGGATATAAGAGACATAATATAATAGGTTAAAAACTTTGTAAACTATTTTCTTGTTAAAAAGCATAAAGAGCAGGGATAAAGAATGAGTTCTCAATGTTATCTAATTCATAGCATGGTGCTTGTAAAAAACAATATTTATATATAACTTAGACCATTATAAATTGTGTAAATACTATGAGTAAGAGAAGAGAATTTTTAATACGCCTATTACTAATAATAGTTATTATCTGTTGTTTGACTCATACTTCCTGGGGGCAGGAAAATGACACAGTAAGCCTTGATAAGTCTATAAGTATTCTCAATGCAGTTGCTAGCTTAATTGGAGTGCTGGTGGCATTATTAACATTAATAATCGTAATAGGTGGCACTTTTGGATTTCTCGAATATCGTCGCTGGAAAGAAATTAGGGAGCAAGCGGAGGAATATGCCGAGAAAACGAAGGAAGCCGCAGAAGATGCGAAGCCCATCATTGAAAGGTTGAAAAAAGCGGTGAAAGATGCGGAAAACGAGCTGAATACTTTTAGAGAACGCACTAAGGATTTACCATCCCCTTCAGAAACCTTCTCAAAAGACCAAAAGAAGATATTAGATGAATATGGAAAGAAAACTGAAATCTTTGAGGCATTTGGAGTTCCATTGAAGTTTGAAGATTACCTTAATCGTGGAACTGACTTTTATCAGAAAGGCGAATATAAATTAGCACTTAAAAGCTATGATAAGGCGATAGAGTTAAAACCTGATGATGCGAAGGCAAGGAATAACAGAGGAGTTGCACTTGACGAACTAGGTCGTTACGATGAAGCGCTTAAAGCCTTTGATAAGGCAATAGAGTTACAATCTGATTATGCTAATGCGTGGAACAACAGAGGAGTTGTACTTGGCAGCAAAAGCAAACTCAGACGTTACGATGAAGCGCTTGAAGCCTATAAAAAGGCGAGTGAGTTAGAACCGGTTTTTGCTGAAGCATGGTATAACCAGGCTTGTATATATTCCCTAAAAAAAGATAAAAAAAACGCTCTTAATCATTTGTCTAAAGCAATAGATTTAGATGCTAAATATAAAGAAAAAGCAAAAACTGACGATGATTTTAAAAATCTCTGGGACGATGAAGATTTCAAAAGGATTGTGAGTTAACATTATGAAGATAGAGAAAAAAAGCAAGAGGAGAAAACGTAAACGATAATATAATGGAATAGAGGAAG
>QENH01000062.1 GCA_003336485.1 Candidatus Methanophagales archaeon | reverse complement strand
TGATACGTGGATGCAACAATTGATGTTTATATGCTTTTAGGCAATATCAAAATAAATAAGTATATAAATAAAAACGTAAGATAAAGGAGGTGATAGTCATGTGTAGTGTTGGAGGAACCGACTTTGAATTTGAGAGAGAAGAGATAGAAGTAGTGCGATACAAGTGCAGTGACTGCGGAAATAAATTTGATTCAATGGGTGAGAAAGTAGTCTGCCCATCATGTCGGTCGGAAAAAGTAGTGAAAGCGTGAACGTATAGATATAGGGCATGATAAGTTTAAGCAGTAATGAGCTGCTGCTGGTGCTTGGTAATAGCGGCACTGTAGCGGTAGTCAAGGTGGGAGAGCAGAGGCAGTTCTTCGTTGATACGCCAGAAAGGGAGATAGTATTGGCGATGGGGCCGGATGAGTTGCTTGTAGCTTCTGGCTTTGGCACGGGCGAAGAGATAGTAAAAGGGTTGAAGTGCGTGCTATACATGATAAGGGAATTGAACTCGCCATTGATTGTATTGCCAAAGAACCATCCTGCATCTGCGCGTCTTAAAATGGTGTTAGCTGCGGGCAAGCGAATTGTCTTGAGCTGTGGTATTACTCCGGGTACGCATCCCGGGCAGCATTTACTCTGTGCTATAAATGAGTTCGACGGCGCAGAGATTCTAGGCGTTGAGGGTGGTGTAGAATTAAAAGGGTTGGAATGGGCGAAATATGAGCGAATGGGTTTTTAAATAGCTGATTGGTGAGGATATTCAGAGATAGTGTCAGAAAGTTATGAGACGGATGGCTGTGATGATGGCTATATGATAAAAAAAAACGCTTGAAAATATTAATCCGTTTGGTGATGAGAGCGGAAAAATCGTTCTGGGCATGGAAAATACTCACGTATGAGTATGAAGGAGCTTCTGCTTTCAAAGCGATGTATTTGAGGTAATACTAACATTTAAATTGTAACTAATAGATAGTATTATTATGATAGAATTAGGAAGGCAATATATTGTAAATGCGAGTGGCGAAAAGACCGCGGTAATTATTCCTGCAGGGGAATACGAAGAGCTTTTAGAAGACCTTCACGACCTTGCGGTTGTTGCTGAGCGTAGAGAAGACCCTACAATAAGTTTTGAGGAACTTAAAGAAAAATTAAGAAAAGATGGGCTCTTATGAAATTAGATGGAAGAGGTCTGCGGAGCGAGATTTATGAAACATAGATAGGCAACAAATCCACAGAATTATCGAAACTGTTGAATCGCTTGCTGACACACCATTTCCACGTCAATGTCGCAAACTTAGAGGTTCCAAAAACCTGTATCGAGTTCGAGTCGGGGATTACAGGGCGATCTACCATGTGGATACCGGAGTAAAAACAGTGACGCTTTACTTTGTGCGTCACAGGGAAGAGGCATATAGGGGGATATAAATAAATGGAAATGGTCAATACATCGTTCAGTTTTTTTTATGACAAAACAATTTAACGCATTCTTTGTGATGCCTTATGAATGTTGAGGAAGAGCAGAAAGGAGCCGTGAGGGCGGAAAAAATCTTTCTGGGCATGGAAAATACTCACGCGTAAGAATAAACGAAGGAGCTTTTGCTTTCAAAGCGATGTATTTGAGATGAAGATACAATGCAATTTTTGTTAGATACTTTTATAAAATTAAACATACACATAACTACACATGGGAACAAAAACGATAACAATTACGGAAGATGCATATAAAAGGTTAAAAGTAGAAAAGCTGGAAGGAGAAAGTTTCAGTGAGCTGGTTACTCGGCTTACCGATAGGAGCAGGAAGGATGTGATAGAATTTGCCGGAGCATGGAAGGATTTTGATGCAGAAGGAATAATAAAAGATGGGAGAGAAAAGTTCACTAAATCTATGAATGCAAAGATACTGCCTTGAAACCTCTTCCTGAATATAAAGTAGAAATAGAGGGTGTTGCAAGAGAGAAAAACTACAAGAAGAAGGTTATCAAATTCCTGTATTGCAAACAAGAGAAGAAGTGATGAAAAGGAAACAGAAAAAGTATGAATAAAACTCTTGTCCATCGTGACTATACAATAGCCGGAACAGATATTATGTTGTCGATATACCGCGATAGACTCGAAATGACCAGCCCCGGACGTCTGCCAAATTCGGTGACTGTCGAGGGCATTAAACGAGGACAGCGCTATGCCCGGAACCAGACTCTTGTATATATCATGAAGGATTACGGCTATGTGGAATATCGTGGTATGGGAATAAATAGCAAGATAATCCCGGGTATGCTCAAACACAATGGCACAGAGCCTGATTTAATCGAAGATGAAAATTCATTTAAGGTAAGGCTCTGGAGAGAAAAATCAGAGAAGAGATAACATCAATTGTTTCAATCAAAGAAACCGAGACAAAAATCATTCCCTGTCTTGAGATGAAAAACAGCAACCATTGGTTGCAGAAATTAGTTGGAGCAGATGGAGGTATGAGTGAAGGAAGCATCACATTAAAGGAGCAGGTATCTATAGATACCACATACCAGAGCATAAGAGAGATATTAGAAAAAGCTCGCAGCACTGCTTACCGTGCTGTTAATGTTGCTATGGTTCAGGCTTACTGGGAGATAGGAAGGGTTATCGTTGAAGAAGAGCAAAGAGGAGCCGTCAGGGCTAAATATGGAAAGGCTCTGATTAAGGAACTTTCTCGTAGGCTTACATGTGATTATGGAAAAGGGTTCACAGAAAGCAATTTGAAGTATATGCGGCAATTTTATCGGACTTTCCAAAATAGTCACGCACTGCGTGGCGAATTGACATGGACTCATTACCGCCTTCTTTTGAAAGTGGAGAAAGAAGAAGCGAGGAACTTTTATATGTTAGAGGCGATTGAAAATCGCTGGAGCACTCGGGAACTGGAACGGCAGATAAACTCTCTTCTGTACGAGCGGCTTGCATTGAGTAAAGACCGCGAAAAGGTGCTGGAGTTTTACAATTACGT
>QENH01000037.1 GCA_003336485.1 Candidatus Methanophagales archaeon | reverse complement strand
TATGCCACAAAAGGTTATCGTTTGGTAGACCGCAGCCTCGACCCACGGCGTATAGCAATAGGGAAAATGCGTGGCGTGGTTATTCCTCTTATCGCTCTTCTAGCGATGGGATTATCGGTAATAACACCGCAGTGGTCCTCCTGGGTATATCTTTTAATTCCGGCTATATTAGCCTATTTGCTGTTTCGATATAAAATAAAATGAAATAAAGTGAACGGAAATTAAATCAGTGTAAATCAGTGTAAATCTGCGTCATAAACTAAATTAAATTTATGGGTAGAAGATATACGAGATATGCAAAGAATAAAAAACAGATAAAAATGGTAGCGATAACTTTTTATGGCGGTGTTGGTGAGATCGGTGGCAACAAGATCATCGTGGAACATAAGGGCACTCGTTTGTTGCTCGACTTCGGGACTCGAATGGGGTTTGCCTCAGAGTTCTTCGCGGAGTTTTTGAACGTTCGCTCTAATACAGAGTTGAAGGACAAAATCACTATTGGCGTCCTACCCATGATACCGGGGATATATCGCGCGGATCTGATCCAGCCCACGGGTATTGAGGACCTATCAAATGCAGCATACAGCAGGCTAATCGCATCGGATTCTGCGATGCTTAAGGTGCCGGGGCTCGTCACTTATGAAGACTATATCCAAATGCACGAGCGAAGTTACATTGATGGCATACTCCTTAGCCATGCCCATATGGATCACACGGGCGACATATGATTTCTTCACCATTCCATTCCGCTTTACTGCTCTGAGGATACGCGTACACTGGTTGCGGCAATAGACGATGTTACAAACTTCAAGTCGAATGCGATACGGTCTAAAGGGTCCCGTATCGCGTTCAACAAGAAAGGAGTATTAGCAGGCTGCCCCAAAATCGTGCATAAGGATGAACAGGTCCGGAATTGCAGGGTCATGGCTGATGGCGAAGTGACGGAGATCGGACCATTCCAGATCACTATGATCGCGGTAGATCATTCAGTACCAGGAGCTGCAAGTTACGTGCTGGCGTGTGATGTCTATGGCAAGCCGTTTAAGATCCTCTATACCGGTGACATTCGGTTCCACGGGACCCGAGACACAACAATCGAGGATTACGTCAGCGCAGTGGGGACAGGAATAGACATCATGATCTGCGAGGGTACCCGGATAGAATCCACGTCCTCGCTCACCGAAGATAAGGTCTGTACAAAGATAACGAAAGAGATAGCCGAAACGGACGGTCTGGTGCTCGTAGATTTTAGCTGGAAAGATACCACCCGGTACGAGACAATAACGAAAGCGGCAAAATCGTGTGGCCGGACATTTGTCATAAACGCTAGACTCGCGTACGTCTTGAACAAACTTGGGCAGACACCGTTGCCTGAAACAGTCAAGGTATTTCTCAAGCGTAAAGCGAGCTGCTTTTATTCGCCTACTGACTACGCGCAATATAAGCACGAGTATGGCTTTTCCATTGATAATGATACGTGGACACAAGATTCCAGTCATTATGATATCGGCCTGGTGGCTGATGAGATCAAGTCGAACCCAAGCGATTACGTCCTGATGCTTTCCTATTACGACTTAGGGCAACTGTTCGATCTGGCAGATGATAATGGTAAGATATTGGGGTCCCGATATATAAGGGCACAGTGCGAACCGTTCAGTGACGAGATGGAATTGGACGAGGAGCGATTCATTAATTGGTTGGATGCTTTTGGTATCGGGTATGAGTTAGGCGATACGCCTGTTCCGGACGGATGTAGCAATCCGAATTGTAGTAAGCTCAAAAAATGGATAGTGCGGTCTCATGTTTCCGGTCATGCGTCCCGGCCGGAGTTGAAGGAACTGATTGAGAAGATCAATCCAAAACTTCTGTTTCCGGTACATACCGAGCGACCCGAGGTCTTTGCAGAGCTTGTTAAAGGTAAA
This sequence comes from Candidatus Methanophagales archaeon, assembly GCA_003336485.1. Taxonomy (GTDB): domain Archaea; phylum Halobacteriota; class Syntropharchaeia; order Alkanophagales; family Methanospirareceae; genus Methanophaga. Next base: position 1,043 of record QENH01000037.1, on the reverse strand, counting down.
GATATAGAGGTGATCATTCCGGAACGGGATACTGTCTATTCGTTCTAATGGAACATACAAAATTAATTTGATATACCCAAATTTTAGACACTGATTTACACGGATTTACACAGATTGCACGGATTTATTTTTTTGTCATCTGCGTTAATCAGTGGGTGTTAATCTCTGTCTACAAACTTTTTATATGCCTTTTCTTTTGGTGGGCTATACGTGACCAAAATCATCAAGCATCCTGCAAATTTCGTTGAACACCACCACTATATCCGCAGCACCATTTATCGTTAACATCACGCCTGCCTGCGTGTAATGGTCTATCAACGGCTGTGTCTGATTCTTATAAACGTCCAAACGATTCATGATCGCTTCTTCTTTGTCATCGTCTCGATGATAAAGCTTGCTACCGCAAAGATCACAGATACCCGCTTGCTTCGGCTTGTTGAACGAGATATGGTAACTCGCTCCACAGACGCACATCCTTCGCCCGGCAAGCCGGTTTAGCAATTTTTCAGCGGGTACGTCTATATTGAGCACAACATCCAGGCTCTTGCCCAGCTCAGACAAGATTTTGCTTAACGTTTCTGCCTGCGGTAACGTTCGCGGATAACCATCAAGCAGAAAGCCCGAGGCACCGTCCGACTGCGATAACCGATCCTTTATTAGCCCTATCAATACATCGTCCGGTACTAATTCTCCCTTGTCCATGTATGTTTTGGCTTTGAGTCCTAGTTCCGTCTCGTTCTTTATATTTTCGCGTAATATGTCGCCGGTCGATATATGCGGTACGCCATATCTTTCCGCCAGCAGTTTCGCCTGCGTTCCTTTTCCTGAGCCCGGTGGGCCAAACAAAACGATAATCATCTAGATATATCTCTCCGCCTATATCAATAAAGTAGGTCCAAAAAGAAAAAGGTTGCCGATATATATAAATATAAATATAAATATAAATATAAAATTTTATAAACTCCATTTTACAATAAATAACTAATTTGATGCAACTCCAAGAAGTATCAGAATGGCTACAGAAGTATAACAGTAAGAATTAA
>QENH01000036.1 GCA_003336485.1 Candidatus Methanophagales archaeon | reverse complement strand
AAGAAGCACATATAGTGCTGCGTAACAAAAAATAAACATTCAATTTCGCTAAATGTCTAATTATGGAAACAGCTATAAGCAACCAAAAAATCTCTCCAATCCAAGGCCAACAATGGTCGCATTTTGGTCTTTTTATCTCAGGGGGGTGATTTGATACACAGAGCGGAAAATGAGAAAAGCGGACGCTAAAATAGGGATTGTTGTGGGGATGCTGTGTATGGTACTGGCAGTTGTGGGGATTGTTACTTATTCTTCTGAAGTACAGCCTGTAGATAGCGTGTCAACAGACCATGAAGCGCCACCTGTTCTTAGCTCAAATCTGACGAACTCAAATTCTGTTGTAATCGACGAGAGAGGCGAGAGCGAAACTAGCAAAGGAAGTAGTGCAGTTGAGCTCTATCTCGAGCATCAGAAGAACATTGTAAACGCAAGCAGATGGAACGAATACATTATTAGCATTACAAACCCGAATGAGGTGGATATACAAAAAACAATCTTTTTAGAAGGAACACGATATAACTGGGACGATACGGGCTGCTGGGTACGTGATTCTGACTTCGATGGTAAAATTGTTGCGACTCTGGAGAGTATGACGGTGCGCTCAGGGGATAGCGTTCAGGTTACGGTGCCTGTGCAGCTTAAGACAACGGGCGAGAGGAATTTTTATATCTTTAAGGTGAGGGGTGAGGAGGTATAAAGAAAAACCTCGCCACACTCGAATAGAATAGTGCCAAATGGCCAGTACTTCAGCATTAGTTGATAAAAATAATCAAAACTGAGATACTAGAAAATGAAAAGGAAGCAGGAAAAAGAGCGATATGATAGACTATCTTTTAAGACACTGGACCGGCAGTTCCAACAAGAAGCGATTGATGGATTGAGCTGTTCACCACTGGGGGCAAAAGCACCTACCAAGATTGTTAAAAAAAGTTTTTTTAGAGAAAAAAGATCCGGTGCAGGTAGCAAGAGACACCGATCACAGTCCAGAAGCAGTGGGGAAGTATTGCCAGCAGTTTAATAAACTGAATAGGGGTGTGGAAAATGAGATAGGTAAGGAGGAAATAAGGATTGTTACCGGAATGAAAGCACCTTTAATAGATGAATACTTAAAAATAATAGGGGCGCATAAAGTAGCCCTCCCTCCTTAAGAGGTACTGGCCAAATGACACAACATGAATTCGGCTGCATCCCCTGTGCTTAGAGATGCTCTACCTCTTTTCACTTTAAATCTCCGCGAAAAATCTGGCACCGCTATTCCTAGCTCTCTCCCCTCTATATCGTATGATTATATCACTATCTAAGAGCTCTGCATCATCATCAGCTGGGGGTCCAAAACTTATATACAGCACATCTCTATCACGGTCATAATTAATGTCCAACTTTTCTAGCTCTTCCAGCTTTAATATCGCCTCCATAATACTTCCATCCTAATTATCCTTTCAAGATATGTAGTGTCAGGCAGACCAGAAAAAGTACAATGCCTGCTCTGTTGACAGTACTCAACACCCATTGAGCCTAATTTCTTCTCCTTTCCTCCTCATAAGGAACGACCAGTCGCCATAAATTTATATGCAGCCCAAGCATCTAACAGAGGCGGGACGATCGTAGTTCGCTTTTTGCGTAGGCTTGTGTTACTGCAAATTTCACCTCAGCAGTCGTAGCAGATGAAAATTCCGACCACAGCAGTGCGATAGCCCCTGTTACAAAAGGTGCTGCGGCACTAGTCCCTCCTAACGTGAGCGATTTACCTTCCTCAGCTCCGAGGCTGGTAATCCCATCACCAGGCGCGCTCAGACCTCGCCTCCCAATCGAATTTCCCAGGTTCGACGAATTAATCGGTCGGCTCTGAAGGTCACAAGCAGCAACTGGAATCACCCACGGATGACGGGTGATAGCGGAACTTCCGATGGTTCCTTGATTCCCCGCTGCTGCGACAATGATAACACCTCGCCTTACCGCATAATCCAGAGCCTGTTCCAACTTTTGCTCACCTTTGGACGATGGTTGCACGAGAGCAACGCTCAGGTTCAGCGCGTGTGCGCCCGCTTCGATGCAGTCAAGGATTGCTGCTGCCAGTTCTTCAGGAGTCGCGCCTGGCATCTCTTCGTTCCATGGGGTCGTCTCTGCAAAAATAGGTCGCACCAGCAGGGTGCAGTTGGGACATATTGCCGGGGCTACAGAACTCCTCCTCCCGCACAAGATACCTGCCACAAAGGTGCCATACATACAGGCAGCGCTGCTGGCTTTAATACAAATGCTGCCCATGCTTCCCGGGATCACCCGAATATTTTCACCTGCAAGATCGGGGTGGTTCGTAATAACGGGTCCATCTATTAGCCCGACCGTAATTTCGGGTCTGCCATCAGTGAGTTCCATCAACGATGTGAGTTTGACCAAATCCAAAGGGTTCATGCAACACTTCTCCTTCCTTCAAATACGCTTTTCCTGTCTATGATCAAAGTTTTATTTTCAGCACCAAATAAGCCATCACTCCTCCAATGCACCAGCAAAGTCGTTGTGCGAGCAAATAAAGACAGGCTCCCACAACCCTCTAAATAAGCCCCATCCAGATTTGCCGTGTTTCTTCCAATATTGCAATGACTGACTGCCCATAGGTGCCACCAGCTTGAGCCGCTGCAAGCAGGTAGTACACCTCGCGCTCTACACGGCCGGCAGGATGAAGAAGAGCACGCCATCTTGCGTCTCATCAACTAGCAATAGAGTGTACACAATTTCCAGCAATGGATATCAAAAGGATCGCATAGGAGCCTACAGTCATCGACACATTTCATAAAGCTCTTGCGGGTATCCCATGCCTCTATTGGGCCCCAATTAACGGCCGGGGCTATCTTAGCCGGGCCCACGACAGGTCTGGTGTTACTTCCATGGCCGCCCACCATATAATAACACCCACTTGATTTATAGATGGATGCTTCTGCTGTAAATCCTGGCATTTTTATTTCTTTTTTGTCAAGTAGGGCTCATAGTCAGCCTA
>QENH01000035.1 GCA_003336485.1 Candidatus Methanophagales archaeon | reverse complement strand
TTATCCGCTGGAATGCCATAGTTGAATAGGTAGTCCGCACTTCCTGCTGAATTACTATCTCGCAGGATCCACCAGCCGTTTTTGTATACTCCTATTGTGCATTCGCCATCGCCATTCCAGTCCCCGGTAACGGGTACGTCAGTGGGATTGCCGAAATAGAAACGATAGTCTGCAGAACCTGCCGAATTGCTATCTCGTAGTATCCACTGACCATTTCTGTATACCCCTATTGTGCTTTCGCCGTTGCCATTCCAGTCCCCGGTAACGGGTATGTCAGAGGGATTGCCGAAATTGAAGCGGTAGTCCGCATCTCCTGCTGAGTTGCTATCTCGAAGAATCCACTGGCCGTTTCTGTATACCCCTATTGTGCTTTCGCCGTCACCATCCCAGTCCCCGGTAACGGGTACGTCAGTAGGATTACCGAAATTGAAGCGGTAGTCCGCCGAACCTGCCGAATTGCTATCTTGTAGGATCCACTGGCCGTTTCTATACACGCCTATTGTGTCTTCGCCATCGCCATTCCAGTCGCCCGTAACAGGTATGTCTGTAGGATTACCGAAATTGAATCGGTAGTCCGCAGGACCAAGCGATTTGCTATTACGTAGGATCCATTGCCCGTTCCTGTATACGCCTATGTTATCGCCTTCTTCTCCCGCTGCTGTCTGGTATACATACATCAAATCATACGTAAAATCGAGATTATCACAGTAATAATAGCTAATGTGGGGATTGTCGTTTGTATCTAGCGCTATTGATGACTTATCACCCCACCACACCATCGCAACCACAAGTTGTATGCTCCAGATGCTGCCCGTCCATTTCGCATACTTCAAACCGCTATTACCGCGATAGCTAATGTGAGGATGGTCATTTGTATCTAGCGCTATTGATATATCGCCCCCACCATTGGAATCTACGGTCTCTATGCTCCACACGCTGCCCGTCCATTTCGCATACTTCAAATCATTAATTGGATAATCGAAATACCGATAGCTAATGTGGGGATTGTCGTTAGAATCGAGCGCTATTGATATATCGCACCCACCATTGGAATCTACGGTCTCTATGCTCCACCCGTTGCCCGTCCCTTTCGCATACTTCAAATCGTTATTAGTCCTGTCGCGATAGCTAATGTGAGGGTTGTCGTTTGTATCGAGCGCTATTGATGGCTTGCCCCCACCATTGGAATCTACGGTCTCTATGCTCCACCCGCTGCCCGTCCATTTCGCATACTTCAAATCGCGATGAGTCCAGTCGTAATAGGTATAGCTAATGTGGGGATTGTCGTTAGAATCGAGCGCTATTGATGTACCGTCCCCATATCCCTTAGTAGAATCCACGGTTTCTATGCTCCACGAAGATCGCGAGACATAGCTAGGAGAACTAATCGTTTCCGACGGATTTGACACGACCCTATGCGGTTCAGAATGATTTAACTCCTCTTTATCTTGTTCAGGATTTAGCTTCACCTTTGTTGGTGCTTCCGCAGATGCAAAGTTCACTGCCAGTGCCATTACGAGTATGACCGTAATAGCAACAGCAAAAATAGTAGCTCTCAGAATCATTTTCATCTTTTTCTTTTTCACCTCCTAATTTTTTCTTCGCCTGTAATTCCTCTACGATAATCTATATCGGGCACCCCATAAATAATTTAAGATCCATATCAGCTATTCTTCAAATTTGTTACATACCGTCCCAATCGCCCGTAACAGGTTTATCTGTTGGATTGCCGAAATTGAATCGGTAGTCAGCACTTCCTGCTGAATTACTATTACGTAGAATCCACCAGCCGTTTCTGTATACCCCTATTGTGCATTCGTCGTCGTCATTCCAGTCGCCCGTAACAGGTTTATCCGTCGGATTGCCGAAATTGAAGCGGTAGTCCGCATCTCCTGCTGAGTTGCTATCTCGTAGGATCCACTGGCCGTTTCTGTACACCCCGATTGTGCATTCGCCGTCGCCATTCCAGTCGCCGGTAACGGGTATGTCAGAGGGATTACCAAAATTGAAGCGATAGTCCGCAGTACCTGCCGAATTACTATCGCGTAGTATCCACTGGCCGTTTCTGTACACGCCGATTGTGTCTTCGCCGTCACCATCCCAGTCCCCAGTAACGGGTACGTCAGTGGGATTGCCGTAGTTGAAGCGATAGTCCGCAGTACCTGCCGAATTGCTATCTCGAAGGATCCACTGGCCGTTTCTGTACACGCCGATTGTGTCTTCGCCGTCACCATCCCAGTCGCCCGTAACAGATATGTCGGTAGGATTGCCGAAATTGAAGCGGTAGTCCGCAGGACCAGACGATTTGCTATTACGTAGGATCCATTGCCCGTTCCTGTATACGCCTATGTTATCTCCTCCTTCTGCCGCTGCTGTCTGATATGCATACTTCAAATCGTAATTAGACAAGTCGAAATAGCTAATGTGGGGATTGTCAGAAGAATCGAGTGCTATTGATGTAAATATGCCTACATAGCCAAGCAAATCCACGATTTCTATGTTCCACGTGCTGCCCGTCCATTTCGCATACTTCAAATCGATATTAGACAAGTCGTGATAGCTAATGTGGGGAAGGTCAGAAGAATCGAGTGCTATTGATGTACAGAAGCCGCCATATCCATAATCCACGGTTTCTATGCTCCACACGCTGCCCGTCCATTGCGCATACTTCAAATCGTGATTAGGATTGCTGTCGAAATAGCTAATGTGGGGAAGGTCAGAAGAATCGAGCGCTATTGATGTATCCGCGCCTACATTTCCAGTAGAATCCACAGTTTCTATGTTCCACGCGCTGCCCGTCCATTGCGCATACTTCAAATCCACATTAGTATAGTCGAAATAGCTAATGTGGGGATTGCCGTAAGAATCGAGCGCTATTGATGTATACCAGCCTACATCGCCAGCAGAATCCACGGTTTCTATGTTCCACGAAGATCGCGAGACAGAGCTAGGAGAACTAATCGTTTCCGAAGGATTTGACACGACCCTATGCTGTTCAGAATGA
>QENH01000034.1 GCA_003336485.1 Candidatus Methanophagales archaeon | reverse complement strand
TTTGGACGAAGCGGAGCGGAGTCGTGTAGTCGCTGTTGTGCGATGGAGTGAGCCATTATTTTTCAGCAATAACCAACATTTCAAAATCTTCAGTTGTAAGTTTATCATTTCTTGAAAAGGCTCCGAGTTTTGCTCCATAAATATCAATCTTTTTAAAGCCTAATGTTTTTAATAACCATGTAATTTCAGATGGTACATAATATCTTTCATTACATTCCAATTCCTTCTGATTCCCAAAATCATCTTCTACTGTGGTAATATTGTGATCTCGGAAAGTCATTAAATCAAAAGTATTACTTCTATAAGTCGCATTCCCTTCTTCCGTTGTTGATGCGCAAAATTCCTCAACTGAATGATATAATGGAAATAACCCATTTAGTGTTGTAAAAATCAACTTGCCGGGATCCTTTAACGACTTTGCAACATTTTTTAATATTTCATAATTCATTTCATCTGTTTCCATCAAAGGAAATGCCCCTTCACAAAGCATTATTGCCAAATCAAATTCGTTCTTAAATGGCAAATTCCTTGCATCATGTTTCTGAAAATTTATTTGCAGGTTTTGAGCTTTTTCTTTTGCTCGCCCTAATTGTGATTCTGACAAATCAATTCCTATAACCTTGTATCCCCTTTTTGTCAATTCAATCGAATGTCTACCGGTTCCACATCCGATATCAATTATTATTAGCGACTTATTAAAATCAATTTCTTTTTCGATGAAATCACACTCACCAATTGTGCCTTGTGTAAAGTTTTCATTATCATATTTTTTGCCATAGTTCTCAAATAAAGATTCATACCATTGTTTCATTTTATTTCTCCATGTCTTGGCTCGCTCTTTCGCAAAACTCATTATATACGAACTTTTGCCTTTTCATTTATTCATCTCTCCCCCTTTCAAACGATCTAAAGGACTTTTTATTTTCCCTATATCCTTATTACTCACACAAGTACATATTTCTGTCGTCTTTTTGATCTCAGCTCTTTACTGCCTCCTCAAAGAGGGGTCTTTTCTTTCTGTCTTTTGCCACCTCGAACCATAGCCCTAACAATCCCAATCCTCCTGAAAACTTCAAATCTTCTGTATCTCCTCCTTTGTCTCTAGCCTTATCCCTGCCTCGTTCAGCACTTCCGTAGCTTTTTTTACGTCATCCACCCTAAGTATCAGCATCGCCCGTTCAGCTTTTGCAGTCACAAATGCATACGCATAATCCATGTTTATCTCGTTCATACCCAGCGTATTCGCGATCTCGAAAAGCCCGCCGGGACTATCATGTATCGCAACAGCAAGAACATCCGTATCCGAGACAGTGAAACCCTCATCACGGAGCACCCTGTATCCTTTCTCCGTATCATCAACCACCATCCGGACAATGCCGAAGTCGCCTGCTTCTGCAATTGCCAATGCGCGTATGTTCACACCCGCATCTCCTAACGCCTTTGCTACCCTTGCCATTCTGCCGGACTTATTCTCCATAAAGATGGAGATCTGCTTTATTGCCTCCATTCTCATTCACACCGCCCTATTGTCTATTACTCGCTGTGCTTTTCCTTCCGAACGCGGGATCGTTCCCGGCTCCACCAACTCGACATCAGCCATAATATTAAGCACGCCCTTAAGCTGTTGAGATACCGCCTTGCTTATAGACATCAAGTCTGCGATTTTATCGCTGAACGCAGATTCCGTCACCTCGACCTTGACGGTCATAACATCCAGTGGCCCCTTCCGATCCACAATAATCATGTAATTGTCTCCAATCACAGGGATCTTCATGAGTACCGACTCGACCTGGCTTGGGAATACATTTATACCGCGCACAATGATCATATCATCCGTCCGACCAAGAATCCGCATGATTCGCGGATGTGTACGTCCACACGCACAAGGCTCGTTATTCACTATGGTTAGGTCCCTTATCCGGTACCGAATAAGAGGAAAAGCCCATTTATCTAGCGTGGTGACAACGAGTTCGCCACGTTCACCTTCTGCTACCTGCTCGCCGGTTTTAGGGTCAACAGTCTCGATAAGGAATAGATCTGCCCAGATGTGGATACCGTTCTGGAGATGGCACTCGGAGCATAAGGGCCCGCTCATCTCGCTGGTGCCATAGACGTCATATGCCTTGATGCCGGTGGACTCCTCAATCCGCCTTCTCGCCTCATCAGACCAGGGCTCTGCACCGAAGAGACCAACCTTAAGTTTTGTATCATCCCTGATGCTCACACCCATCTTCTGTGCTACCTCGTTTAGGTAAAGGAAATAAGAAGGCGTGCAGGCTATGGCAGTGCTTCCCAGGTCCTGCATGAGCTCGATTTGGCGCTCGGTACTGCCGGCACTCGTAGGAAGTACCGTGGCACCTATTCGCTCTGCACCGTAATGTAGACCAAGCCCGCCGGTGAAAAGACCATAACCATAACTTACCTGTATTACATCGCCACGGCCCAGACCTAGGGACGTGAGCGCACGCGCCAACGAATCTGTCCACATATCTATGTCTTCCTGCGTGTATCCAACCACAGTTGGCTTCCCGGTCGTGCCGCTGGATACGTGATACCGCACCACCCATTCTTGGGGGAGGCAGAACATGCCCGTGGGATATGTATTACGAAGGTCTATCTTCGTTGTGAATGGGAGTTTAGTTACGTCACTAAGCTCTTTTATGTCTTCGGGCGCCACACCCGCCTCACGGAATCGCTGCCGGTAGAATGATGAATGGTCGTAGGCATAGCGGACAAGCGTCCGAAGCCGTTCCTCCTGCAGCTTATGCAGGTCCTTAATTGGCATACGTTCAACGTGTGGATTCCAGTACTCGAACATGATAATATACCAAATTAATCAATGACTTTCTACTATAAAAAAACTATGGGTTTTTGCACCCCAGTAGATAAGTGTGGGTGAAAATAGTTTATTTGCTTTGCACACGATTCTTATTGGGAATATGACAAGAAAGCACCCTTCGGGTGCAAATCAATTGTAGCTAGGGCTAAGCAATGGATGGTTCCAATCAGCTAATTTACAACGT
>QENH01000033.1 GCA_003336485.1 Candidatus Methanophagales archaeon | reverse complement strand
CACCTTGATATTTCCCATATGTATTATAAAAATAATTATTTAATGGAAAACATGTAATTTTTTATTTACCAATAGACATGATAACAGGAGGTGATAAAAGGGAAAATGAAAAAACAAATCGCAGCTATTTTAGCTATCGTTGCGGTGATAACTGCCCTTATTATAGTAAGTGCAGTTAGTAACGAAGAGGGATATAATGTAAGTCCATGCGAGGCGGTTGACATTTCAATAGAAAATACTACCGTTACAGAGTTCTTGAATGCGACAAACATGACAACTGTTCAAGTCTATAATTTCAAAGGTTACAAGGGTAGAAATACTTGGATGGTTCAATGGTCTTCTTCAAACCGATTGCTGGATGTATATGTCAATGTGGCAACAGGGGCTATAGAGGGAATAGAAGAGAAAATCGGTCCAACACCAACATTGGTGCCAACGCCAACATCAACAGCAGAAACAAAGACATGGCATTCCGTAGATACGTTCACGGGCCGAGGTCATAAGAAAACAGAGTCATTCACCATCAAAGGGGCTAAATGGCGTATTAACTACACGGTGAACCCGGAAAAAGGAAGAATCGATCATTCTATCTTTAACGTACAGGTCTACTCCGAAGGCAAACCGATGGATCGGGTTAGCTCGTGGGAGCGCAATTTTGTATGTTGTAATGGCACACAAGACATTGGCGAAGGGAATGCTAACTACTACATCAAGGTTATAGCGTCTAGTAATAGCTGGGAACTTGAAGTAGAGGATTATTATTAATCCTCTTATTTTTTGCACTACAATTTTTACAAGAGGTAAGGTAATAAAGAAGATACAAAAAATGTTTTTTAAAAAATACACTAAACATCTTTTAACTCGGGTCTATCCCATAAGAGCATATTTTTTAATTGCAACTTCTACACCGTAAATGTTGAAACGGGCATCAACCGTATCATCGTCAACTACGTTCTTAACGTATCCTTTCCATAGCTCCCCTTTATCTAATTCCATAACGCCAAAAGTCCATTCTGAGTTGTTGCGCATCCAATATCTGTTGTCGTTCTCGTTATCGCTTACAACGGGGATTCTATCTACTACTTCGCCAACTACATTTCTTATGATTATCTGTTTTCGCTGTTGTCAAGCCGCCGATAAAAAGGGGTGTATGTACAATAAGGTTGTGAAAGGTGACCCATTCGTTGTCTTCATCACTTCCCGCTGGATTTTGGTCGAAGGCATATATTATTACATCTGAGGTGGCGGAGGTGGTGGTTGAGGTTGCTAAGGCTATACCTGTGAAGAAAAGCATTAAAGCGATTCCTAATATTAGCCCTTGGTTTTTGTTCATTGTTACTGAGCTCTTTACTTTGTTTGTTGAAAAAAATCGAAAATATTTATAACCCCTTATACATAATAATCCCTGGCAGACTTCGTACTTAAGAGTTAGTCTCACAAATAGATAACAAATGCACGTATATCGAAAAGCTTTTATATATCATCGACAGATGAGCATAGTAAGCGAAATTTGTAAGGGATGAAAATGTCCAATAAAATGGGCGTGGATGTTAAGGGGAGATGACAAAAAGTGTGGGTAAGAAAAGGGTACTAATTGCTCTTATACTTGTTGGGTTACTTTTAAGCAGTGTTGTTGTAATAGCGTATGAATCTTCATGTAACTTTGTAGGCAGTAAGAATTCAGATGTTTATCACTATCCTGATTGTCGTTATGCGAAAAATATTAAATCTGGGAGTCTAGTTTGCTTTGACACCCCTGAAGATGCGATTGCTGCAGGCTATCGCGCTTGTAAAGTTTGTAAGCCACCAAAATCTTCACCAACACCAACACCAACACCAACACCAACGCCAACACCAACAGCAACACCAACAGCAACCCCGTCACCAATAAACTGGATTGAGAAAACAGACACTCCGGCCACTGGTGGTTATGGGGAAGCAGTAGTTGGCACAGACGATTACATATACATTGCGAAATGTATGTATGCTTCCTCTGCTCCGTATTTCTGGCGTTACGATCCAAGTGCCGACAAATGGAACGATTCAATGAACGCCTCAAGTCTTCCAATTGGAGCATTTAGGAATGGTACTGCTCTTGCGTGGGACTATGAACGCTACATATATGCCTTGCTTGGTGGAAGATATAACGATATTAATCGCCGCCTTTTTTATCGCTATGACATATCAAATGATAGCTGGGAACCCTTAATAGAGACTCCCCATACTCAAGGTGCTGGTGATGCCTTGGCTTGGTCAGGATACGATAACCTGATTTATGCGATAATTGGTAGTAAAGATCATAACACCACTTTTGCTTGCTATAACGCATCTAAAAAATCATGGAATAAGCTTAACCTAACTTGGAATGCTACAGATGATGGTGCTTCTTTGATCTGGACAGGCGGTGAATACTTATATGCCCTGCGAGGAGAATGGCAAGAAACAGTTCCATGTCTAGATTTTGCTCGATATTGTATCCCAAATGGAACTTGGGAAGATCTGAGTCATATAAGTGAAAGCGAAGGAGTAGGCGTTGGAGCATCTTTATTATGGACTGAAAAATATCCTGATTACATCTTTGCCCTTAGTGGGGGTAGTTGTTTAGGGGATCCAGGATATGGTTTCTATCGTTATAATATCGCATCTAACAAGTGGAAACCATTGGAGTCCATTCCATGTCCAGTAGGATATTACGTTGGGAACAGGTTAGGATTTGCTAAGGGATATATCTATTACTGGCAAGGCGCACCAACCACAGAAAAATGGATTTGTGGTGGTGATGCATTTTACATGTTGGAATCTAATGAAAATGGCAAAAATCTGTAAACGCTGTGGGAAAAAACTCTCATTATTCAGCTCTTCTGATAATTTGTGCAAAGAATGCAAATCAGCTTTTGATGCAGAAATTGCAAAAGTTGAAAACGAAATAATAGCAAACCAGGTTGTATCGGACCAACAATTAGATTTACTTAAACAACAAAAGAAAGGGTCACTAATCAAACAATACTTTAGAATATATAATCGCTTTGAAGCGGA
>QENH01000032.1 GCA_003336485.1 Candidatus Methanophagales archaeon | reverse complement strand
CACAAGAGTTTCTAGCTCTTGATTAGTTTTCCGGTGCACGGTTTTCGGCGCACGGGACTCTTCCCGGAACCATTCACTCTTATCACTTTTCTTGAAGTTACTGTGTCTTTCAATCCATTTGTCTTTCGTGTAGTTTGTTTTTGCCATAACGCATCATCAGATGCACTATGGCTTTTTTTATGCAGAAATCACCTAATTGTAAGCGATGTGTTGAGCCTAGTGTACACTTAGAAAACTGTTCACGATGTGTTGAGCCTTTCCATAATATATCTACTATAGTTCTAATTAAAGTCAATTGTGAGACAGCCACTTAATTACAGGATTTATACTTAAGTAAGAGTAAGTGCTTTATAAAGATGGACTTATAGTGTCAACGAAAACATTTGAAGGCCACAAGGTGGGGTTTAAAATGAAGCAAAATGAACTTTCTGATGAAGTCTATAAGAAGCGATTTAAACCAAATAAAGAAGATATGCGTGGTGTATTTTTCCGCGATCAAACAGCAATAGTCCATTCATTTCCTTTCAGGAGGTTAAAAAGAAAGACACAAGTCTTTTTTGCGCCCGATAACGATCATATTTGCACTAGAATCGAACATGTTCTTCATGTATTTACAAACTCGACAACTATTTCTAAAGGGTTGATTGAGAAGGGATGGAAATTAAATATAGAAATGGTTCAAGCAATTGCATTAGGACATGATGTAGGCCATGCCCCATTTGGACATGCAGGAGAAGAAGTTTTAAACGAAATCGTTGAAAAAGAAACAAAAGGTGTAAATAGCTTTCATCATGAAATCAACAGCCTTAGATTTGTAGATTATATTGCAGAAAAGGGTGAGGGATTAAAATTAACTTTTGGAGTAAGGGATGGAATAGTTAGCCATTGTGGTGAGAGCGTAGAAAAAGAACAGTTTATTGAACCTGACTGGGAAGTGAGGAAGTTAGAAGAAATTGATGAATTAGATAAATATCCCGCTTCATATGAGGGCTGTATTGTTAGAGTTGCTGATAAAATATCATCGTTGGGCAGAGATATGGAAGACGCTATTAGATTGAAGATCATTAATGATGATGAAATCCCGAATGATGTATTGGAATATCTCGAAGTCAAATCTTCAGAGGCCAGAGATCAATTTAATAGAGCTCTTTTAAAGAAGATAATATATGATATAAGAGATACCACTGATAGTACGAGAGAAGTAGGCATGTCCGATAATGGTTTCAAATGCATAAAAGAGATTAACGAATTCTCCAAGAAAAATATCTATGAAGCTGATAAAATAAAGAATTATAAAATCTATGTGGAGGTAATACTCGGGAATCTCTATGATTCTTTATCTAAATTGTTTGATAAATACGAATTTAATATTGAGTCCTATGAAAGATGTTTTATTAGATCCTATAAAGAGTTTGGTCGGTATTTAAGTGCTTATAAAGAATTCTATAGAAAATCAGACACAGATAAAACACAAATATTGGTTGATTATATTTCAGGTATGTCTGATAATTATGCAATAAAGTTCTCCACGGATATTTCTATTCCAAAAACAGTATTTAAATAGCAGCAATAAACTGTTTTTCAATAATCTAGCTGCTAATGCTTTGAAATTCAAAGGCAGTTACATAATTAGATGTTTTCTAAAAGTAGTCTATCAGGATTATATAGAATGGGAGAGTATGTGTGAGAATGCGTGTTCACGCCTCACGATTTGAGAATATGAGAATGAGGGAATGGGTTATAGAGTTGTGGAGAATGAACAAAAGAGCTTATTTTTAAGCTTGAAAAATCTAAATATTTCTGATATAATGAAAAAGGTGAGGATTATAAATCCTGCGGGTTGACCTTTTGGCTTCGCACACAAATAAAATCGAAAGTCTTAAATATCCCAAATTATAAAAATGAAATGTTTAATGATTAGGAGGGTCACTTGATGACGGAAAAATCAGAAATAGATAGAGAAGTTTTGGATGAGGCCTACCGTCGTGGGTCTGATTATTTGATGCGGTATGCCTGTGCCCCCGATGTTTTTGCTGCAGTTATGGATACTCTGGGCTACGAAGACGATCTCGCGGTTAATGACGTTTGGAAAGCAGCCGTAGGTTTTGTCGGTGGAACTGGCAACATGGCTATTGGAACCTGTGGTGTCATGGCCGGTGCCGCTATGGCAATAAGCTATAGTTTCGGCTTGAAAAAGGGGGAACCCGAGGACATGATGGAGCTGCTCAATGTCATCAGTGAGGTTGCTGAGGTGGGTAAAAAGATGCAGGAGAAATACGGCCACATACAATGTCAGGAGGTTCAATTCAATCTCTTGAATCCTATAGATTCACCAATCCAGAGGCTATGCAAGAATTTATGTTATGGTCGGAGGTCTTATCGTCACGTCCTTTGTGCATCCATACAAGGTGCACCAAGCATCAAACATGCCATCCAGGACCGAAACGTTCTCATGCCCGAGGTATTCAAGCATCCAGAAGACGTAAGAAGATGCCGTACATGGGTATGTACTACTACCACAATACACGATTACCCTATTCTTCTGGCTTATTCCATTCTCGCCCAATATCCTAGTTGCATTTTATCAACGATTACGTTATTATAACAATTGTTATGTATATAAAAATACATTAGAACTATATGTGGGGAGCCTGCCGGAGAAGAGGCGTATACAATTACCACATCCTCTCAAAGATTTTTACCGCGTCTTCATGCTCGATTTTGCGTGGATTTCGCGCTAAGTAGCCTTTTGCCTTTAACATATCTTCAGCCAACTTCGGCAGGTCTTCCCTTGGCACATTTAAATCGGAAAGACTACAATACCGCTTCACTGCAAGGTCTAAACAAGAATCTCGCCTCTCGGGTATGCATTCATTGCAATATGCACAGCAAAGCCCAACCATTGTGAACGCTTTGTAATACCCGGTTAGGAATGGCATGCCGTTCCAGCTCAAACATCGTGTCATACATCGCTTTGATAGCATCCCAGAGGAAATGGTGTACCTGCGATGGCGGGACTTCACGGTTCGGTTCAGCATCAAATCTCGCTACTATCGCATGCTCATAACATAATATCTGTTTCCTCGTATCTTCCGGTGAGGGGACATGAGGCGGGCAGTTCAGATGCTTGCCATAT
>QENH01000063.1 GCA_003336485.1 Candidatus Methanophagales archaeon | reverse complement strand
GAGCAGATTTACAATTTTTATCGGTGGATTGATGACCAATAGTTCTGGAAACATACTAAAAGCCATCAAATAATTTGAGTTGGTAAGTCTTTAGATATGAAAAGAAACTATCTGAAATTATAAAGTTATTATAAACACGATAGAAGATTCTAATAATCTCCACCGTCAACTAAACCATCAAAATATTTAAAATCCTGATTATCTGCGTTCATCTGCGTCCGATCATCAAATTTTATTCTTTCTTGAAATGTATTTCTCAGTGGAATCTCGTAGTTTCTCTTTCATCTTCCTCTGTAGTATTATGAGACGAGAGAACAGCCCTCCGCTTTCTTATCTAATTGGATTATATATCTTATCTTAAAAGGAAAAACAGAAAGCTTTATATACCGTTTCTGATCTTACCTCCTCTGAGGTAAAAATGATGGAGAAGAATAGCAGGCGGTTAGTCGTATTGTTTATACTGGTGTTGTTCGTGGTGCAAATATTTGCGCCATTTGTGGTCGCACAGGCACAGTCGGAAATGGACTTCGTTACGTCGCTTCCAATCAGCACGCAGACAGGTGTAGAAGGTGCGTTTTGTTTTGTCAATCTCTCCGCTGGCATCTATACGCTCACTGCGTATATAGAAAGTGGGAGGGGCAATGCCCTTGGCACTATTACAGTTACACTTGGCGAGGGCGAGCATATCGAGTGTGTGACAATCAATGCAAGCGTGGATCAGGCCACAGAGGAGACTTTAAACGCTGCCAAGAACGCTACTGGTTCTTACAACTCTTCTGCACTCTCTGGGATCGGGTCTATCAGCGGAAACGCTAGAATCTTAATGGGTCCAAATTATGTTGGCATTTCTGGCATAACCGTTCTTATCACCGGTTATGAGGACAGTTTGGAAGATTATGCCTATCAGGAATCAGCCCCTACGACAACAACTTGCGAGGGTGGCTACTTCAGGTTCATGAACCTTCCCACCGGTAATTATACACTTACCGGGTATGCAGCAGGAGAGAATCCTATGGGAGTAATGAGTTATGCGGTCGGTAACGTTACTTTAGCGTTTTCTGAGGGCGATAAAAACGACGATGTTGTGGTGAGACTGGAACCCTGCGATGAAGCGGGTGTAGATGCAGCTAGAGCACAGAATGCAAGCTACTCGAATAACGGCTTAGGTGGCAAGGGAATGATAACAGGAACTGCGCTCATTCACATGGGTGGACAATACTTAGGGATTGCCAATACCTCGGTTGCTATTACCGCCTATGCGGGCAATGGCTCGCTTGAAGCTGTTGCGGGTGTCTCGCTTGAGTGTATAGAATCACCAAAAGTCATAACTGACGAGAACGGGTTCTTTGAGTTCACCAATCTTCCGGCTGGAAATTACACCTTCATCGCGCACAAGTACATCCCTTCTATGGCTCCCGGCATGCTAGGTATCAACAAGACCGTCACCTTTACAATTGAACTCCGAGAAGGTGCGCATTATTCCGCGGGTGAGCGTCTCCTCAGTACCACGGAAGATACCGAATTCGTGGCGGCTCTATCACAGCGCAAAGTGCTTTATGAACCAAATGGCTCGGCAGGAAAAGGTATTGTTAATGGAACTATTCTATCCGTTGGTATGGGAGGTGTTGCATCTCCATCAGAGGGGGTGACGGTATATATATACACCTATAATGGTGAGGGTGCACTCACAAGAATAAACAAGGAAGTTGTATCGAATGAGTTCAAGATGCCCCGAGTGATCGCGGATGCTGATGGTGCATTCACATTCACTCATCTACCTGCCGGGCATTATACGGTAACCGCGCTAAGCCCTTCTGGCATTGCAATCGGGAATTTCACCACAGATATAGAAGCGGATGAGCATATTAGTAATATTAAGTTATTATTGACCGGAACCGCCGATAGCGGAACTACAAATACTATCAAAAACACGTCCTACATCAATTCCGTAGGCGTTTATGGCTCGAGTTCGATCTCTGGCCAGGTGCTTATGCACATGCCACCGGGATCTTCCACGGCACAGCCTGTATCTTCTGCGTTGGTTATCCTAACTAGCTACACCGGCGATGGGAATCTCGGAAGTGTAAATAAAGAACCAAAGCTGGCTTTTTTCATGCTATCCGATGCGGACATCTTTCTGATCCAACGGGCAGCGGAGAATGTCGGTTTGAATGTAAGCGTATACAGCAATTATAGAGTCCCTCAAGACCTGAATCTGACAACGTATGACTTGATATTCGCAAATCGGTTGGTCACGGAGCCGATACAGAACGTAGTTGTGCCCATACTCGAAGTTGCAAAAGAGCACAATGTATCTGTAATATGCACCTATGCGGAATTTGGTAATATCAACCTTACAGAACATCCATACATCGGACAATACTGGGGCAGCCGCGACATCAGGAATATGGAACGACTCTTGATTTATCTTGGTATCGAGTTCTGTGGCTTAGATGGTGCAATTGAAGAACCGAGCACCATCCCTGACGAGGGAATATACCATCCGGATACAGATAGAATCGTTGAAAGTTTGAACGAGTATCTTGAATGGCATAAAAACGATACAGGCCATCATCACGTTTACAATCCCAATAATCAGACGCTAGGGCTCGTATTCTGGAAGGAACGATATGGTACCGGTGAGATAGGCGTAGTGGATACGTTCATCAGGGAAACAGAGGCGCGAGGCGCGAATGTAATCGCTGCGTATCCACCATATCTGTTATTTGAAGGAAATATGTCTAAGATCTTTATGGATGACGGTGAACCGGCAGTTGACGTCATGATAGACCTTGGGCTGGGCATGGGCCCGCTAACAGTGATGGTAAAACAGCGTGAATATCTCGAACTCTTAGACGTACCGGTAATGAAATGTGTTGAATTGTATTCAACCATAGAGGCGTGGGCGAATGGTACCACAGGCAAGGGTCCTTATTTCAATATGCAGATCCCGATAATGGAAATTGCAGGCGAGATAGAGTTTATTGTTGTCGGTGGCAGAGTGTACAACGAGACATACGAGGTATCACTATTACAACCCATTGATAGCCAGGTAGAGTGGGCTGTGGACCGGGCACTCTCATGGAGCAATTTACAATATACGAACAACAGCGAGAGAAAGGTTGCAATCATATATTATCACCATTCGGTGGGCAATGATAGCTGCCTGGT
>QENH01000031.1 GCA_003336485.1 Candidatus Methanophagales archaeon | reverse complement strand
AGACGCTTTCTTCGGTGATCCTACCAGACCCATAGGGGGGCATATAGTAGGACATACAGCTACATTTAGATTATATCTGAGAAAGTCAAAAGGAGAAAAGAGGGTAGCAAAGTTAGTTGATTCGCCTAACATGCCAGAAGCTGAGGTGGTATTCTCTGTGTCTTCAATAGGTATTAGGGATTAAATTAATTATCGCGAATATAGACATAGCGGTGAATGTGGATCTCGTTCACTTGTTTATCAAAAATGTTTCACAAAAATGCTTCGTAGTTCTACAAAATATTCCGTTAGCGGGATAGCGAAGCGGGGAAGGTAGAACTGGCAGTGCTATGCGAAATGTATGCAGTTTTTGCAGTTCTAGAAATGTATAAATTTATCTTGGATTGGGGGCATGAGCTCTGGTGGATCACGAGGCTTTGGAGCTCATAAATTGACCTTATCGTATAAATCTTCCATGAAGTGCTTGAGTACCATGTGTGGCTGTTAGCTGCAACAGAAAAAATATGTGAGGTACTGCCAAAAGTGAAAAATTTAACGCTTGTTAACGTTCCAAGGCTTTGTGAAGTGCGAAGTATTTGGGCGAACGGAGTGAGCCGCAAAGCCAGTGTTAGCCGAAGTCTGTTTTTTCACTCCTTTTCACAATTTTATTTTAAACAGTCTCCTACTTGCCAATTGTGAACCTTTTTCATATGGTTCATAAATAGATACGATAAAAATAGTTTCTTGATGTTGTCCTTCCCTTAGGAAAAGTGTTCCCTCAAATTTGTTACCGACAATGTTTCCTGACGCTTGTGGCCAGATTTTGTCTGCAGTCCCTTCAACTTGGACCGCCAAATCTGTAAAACATTTTTCTGATGCGTTAGTAGTACAATTAATTCTGTGTTCTTTATCTTTGGACGAAATATCACCAATCACACCGGTAGAATTTTTTAACCAATTCTGAGTTTCACTATCGAACCACGATAATTCACAACTAGCAGGAAATTTCGGGAATATGATTTCAATGGTGTAATTATGCTTATCTTTATAATTCCTCACAACTCCTTTCATAATTTCCTTAACTACTTCATCATAATCACCATTGAAACGAATTCTAACAAAGTCTTTTAGCAATGGAGGAATATCCTTAGGATCTAAATCGGGCATGAGGATAGGTATAATATTTAACTCACGTTTTTCCACTCCAATTGAAAATGCAGCTGCAATTTCTCTTTCTACCCAATACGAGTTGATGCTACTTTTTGAGAATAAAGCAGCTACAAAATCAATCTTTTGAAGTCCTTCATTAATTTTTGAATAAATAGAATCACCTGGCTTCATCTCATCTTCGTCAAACCATACTCTAACGTTTTTTGCCGCTAATATTTTTTTTATCTCCCGAGCAGCGACTTTGTTATCCGATGAATGTGATAGAAAAACACTTGGCATATCAAACCTCCAAGAAAATAGCGATTTCGGCTAACGTTTCTGAGATATCTGAAGTTTTTGCCGATAGGCGAAAATTTGGGCGAATGAAATGAGCCAGATATACCATGTTATACGCTCCCGATAGGGACGAGCGACCGAAGGGAGCGGAGAGTCGTGAGCAAAAGCTAACTATTATTTTCTTCATTTTCTTTATACAAAGGTACCACACTAGCAACTTTAGCAAGATGCTTGGAGTAATCAATCAGAATTTTTCTCGTTTTATCTAATTCTTCACGTAATTCTGAAATCCTTTCCCATTTATCCTCATGTTCTTTTATAGAAATATCTTTGTCCTTTTTAGCTTCATATTCTTGTAAGAGGGGGTGCCATTTTGATAATAATGGGCGTAATTGATAATTTAAGATGATAAAAGATAACTTACCAAATGAATATTCATTTTCCTTGCTTGGTTTTGCAACATCGGGGCCATATTTACGTAATATTTCCCTTGTCATTCCAAATAGAGAATAAAGGGAATTTAAAGCTTCTCGAACAATTCCCTCACCTCTTTTAAGTTCTACGACAGAAATTCTTGTAACCAATTCGACATATAACTCCCAAGCAGCTTCTCTTTCTTTATCATTTGGTTCCCAGGTTCCTTTAATACCACCAAACAACGGAATATTTAAATTGACTTCGATAGATTTTAACTCCGGCATTTTATTATCCTCTTGGAATGTTATTGCCATTCAGATCCAGTATGATTCTTCCCAAATAGGGGACGTGAGCTATCGGGTTCTATTTTGTCTTTTCTCAAAAAGGCTTCATGAATCCATTCTTGAATTTGATCGGGATCGTCACTCCAATCGTAAACCACCGCATATTTACGTTCAACATTGTCGTAAAGTCTAGGTGGTACAGTGTGTATATAATATTTACCAGGTTCAGGTCTAGTATATGTTGGGAGAATAATCCCAAGAAGTCCAGACCGAGGGTTATATTCGGTCTGCCGAATGCTCGATCCAATCTCCCAATCAACATGTTTTCGCTGCCATGTTTGTTTACCGATCAGGACTACTGTTACTGTAGAATCCCTCAGATATTCGTCTCTAATTTTCTGGCGAATTGTTTCTGTCTTTAAATCTGGATCAATATCATCAATATCCACGGACTGGGAGACTATTACATCTTCGCACATCTCTTCGAATTTTTTACGATATTGTTGATCATTTGCGTGGTGATAGCTCACAAAAACGTTATGGCGTTTTGTCATATTTTTTTACCTCTATCATCCCCTATTAATATACCCCCTATTAAACCTTTTGCTCATGATTGCGTATAACTTCGTTATATCCGAACTCGAGTTCGCATATACTTCCTTTTTGACATTATATCCAAAGTTTGCTTCGCCTATGCCTCCCTTTAGTTGAACCCACTCCCCCTTATTTTACATCCGCACTTTCAATTAGATTTTGCATGCTTCACATAAACAGTTCATACTTCCCACTCACGAGAATCAAACTCAGAAGGTGGAATATACATAACCTCTGCATATCCTTCACTCACCAGTCTCTCATTTAGATTGGTGTCATTAACATAAACAACCGCCAATAGCCGATAATACGGGTCATATTGCTTCTCATCATCCACATCGAGCTTAACCTCTTCCCACATGCACGTTTTATTCAGAAACTCTTTCGCTTCTTCATATCCCTCTTCGCCTATCTCAGGCGCATCAATCCCCACTAATCTTACCCTTTGGACCCCGCAAATGTTGAAA
>QENH01000064.1 GCA_003336485.1 Candidatus Methanophagales archaeon | reverse complement strand
CCCGGCTTTGTTCCTTGAATGTTTTGTGTATCGCCTCCAAGCGAGTTCGATAAATGCGACGGGTTCGCCCATCTTATCCACCGTACCATTCATCTCAAAAACGTAATCCAAATCATGCACATTACCTTCACTATCAGTCCAGGCTACTTTCCTCTTTTTACCTCTGACTTTTGGTCTGGGTCCCTTTTTGTCACAATAAAACCCAAGTTCTTCAGAGAAATTTATCAATCGGTTACAAAAGAAGCCCTCAAAGAAGTTCCCTATGAGTTGACCAAGTTTGTGCCCCGGAGATGTAACCTTCGCCATGATTATCCCTCCACCCATAGTCGTCCCTCATGAAGGGGGACTTTATGCTTTCTATTTTTCCACTTAACGTTTCTATCTCGCGTCTTTTCAAAATAGTATGATTCAAATCCCGCAGAGATTGCTAATTCGCCCAACCATTTATCCACCGGGACATAAATGCCATAGGGTGCAGAATCCCCTACAACAAAACATATCCTAGCATCCTTTTTACACACTTTCCTCAATGAAATCCAAACCTTCGCAAGGTCTGAAAAATAAGCTGCAACCATAAGATGATAAGTTTTTCTGCCGCCGTGTAAAAGTCTCTCTTGTTCTAACTCATGACATACTTCACGAATGTCTTCAATTATTGGATATAAGTTTTTATCTGTGAGTCTCCTATCCAAATTGTTTTTTTCAGCAGAGACATGCTGGGAACAAGACCGCACAAGAAGACGTCTCACTTTTCTTTGAAGGTCCCCCCAGCCTTTTATCTCCCCGAAGAACGACATCTCCAGTCGAGTTGCATCTGCGTAGTCATAGTTATTTGTGTAGGGTGGCGAAGTAATAATTAAGTCAATGGAGTCATCTTCAATTTTAGAACATGCTCTTGCGTCATCTTCAAAAATCTTTGCTTTTCGTTCTTTTACAACCGATTGGAAATAAAGCATGTCCCGAGACATCATTCTTATTCGGTCATAAAAGGCTTTATATGGGCGAACAGTTCCCTTTTTTGTCTTGTTTGGTAATACGTACTGCCAGGGCGCGGTACCTGCTGAGGACGTTACCCGAAGTATTCCTACTAATGCTAACCAGGTTAATTCAGAAACAGCACTATCATCATTTTTATAAAGCCATGCTCTCCTTAACTGGTCAAGTTCGTTGAGAATGTCCTCAGAATAACACCTATGTATCAAGTTTGGATATGGATCAGGAGCATCTGACAAGCTCTGTGCATATTGAAGAACATCCATTGCAAATTTTCTAAATGCATTCACCTTTTCACTCCAGAGAAGTTTTGCCTTCGCTATCCTCGCAACAAATGGATGCGCCTCTATTCCAAGCGACTCAATCCCACACTCTTCCCCAGCCAAAACGGTAGTTCCTGAGCCGACAAAAGGGTCGAATAATTTGATTGCATTATTGCCTTTTAAATCACTGACGACTTCTTTTACCCATTCAGCCGAAAATCCAGCAGAGTATCGAAACCAGCGATGGATGGGTAATTGCATATTATCAACAAAAGTTGATGTTCTATTCTTGCTTATGATCCCCTTGTTTTCTTGTTCAAGTTCATGAATGAGAGAAGCCTGTTTGTATTTACTCCATATAATCTCGCAGTTTTGCCTTTTTGTGTCCAACTCGTTCATAACTATAATTGCAGATAACTTTTGTATTTTAAAGTTTTTTTTCCTATTGTTCATGAGGGCAAAGAAATTCAATATGAGGGCTATGTATCAAATTAATAGAAAGGGTGTAATCGTTGATTTTTGAGAATACGATAACAAAGCATAAACCTTACTTTCTCAGAAGCTCTTTAGCAGACCCAATAGATTCTTCATTTCCTCTCGCACATCTTCTCTATCAAATGCTGCTATATCTTCTGAAATGTCTTCGTTTTGCAATTTCATCAGCGATAGTTCAATGAGTTCCCTCAAAGTTTCGTCTTGTGTTTCCATTTTCCTTAGCTCGATTATAACATCGGGATTTAAGGTTATAATGAAAAGGGCTAGACCGCAGTAAACGGTATCATCGCTCTTAACTTCTTCTCGCAAGTCGAAACAGGTAGATAAATCCTTAACTGCCTCTGTTTCCGTAAGCTTCAGCCAAATTTGGATTCAACTCGATTGCTTTATCGTAATCCTCAAATGCCTTTTCATATTGATTTAATCTCACATAGGTAACACCACGATTGTCGTATGCAATAGCAAATGTCGGATTTTTTTCTATTGCATTGCTGTAATCTTCAATTGCCTTCGCATATAGGTTTAATTTCCTGTACGCATTACCACGATTATTATATGCCTCAGCGAAATACGGCTCTTTCTCTATGAATCTATTCAAGAAGGTTAAACAATCTTCATATTTCTTGTTCCTATTAGACCAATATGCAAAGCCCCACAACAACTTCAAACTCCTTCCTTTTTCCAACGATGTGAGGGCCTCCGTAAGCTTTTCAATCTTACGCTCTTCTAGGTGGTATTTCGCCTCCACAACTGCTGTTTGAACCGCATGCATCGAGCACAATTCCCGCTCTATTCCAAGGAAGAACTTCTTACCGATGCTTTTTAAGGCGTAATCGAACTCCGCGAAATCACCTCGAAATATTTCATCATAAAAATTTTCGAGCACCGCGAAATCTATTGCCAGAACTGCCCTCAGAGCAAGCGCAATGCTTCTTAGCACATTCTTATCACTTGTACTCAACCTTCCCTCGCTCTCTAAGAAGTCCAAATGTTCACGCCAGATCTCGAAAGAGTCATTTGGAAGTGTTTTCAGGTCTTCCACTGTTAACTCCACCTTACCTTGCTCTTTTGATGTTGCAAATAGTGAAATCACGTAAAAAGGTGTGCCATCCCCTACTTTAAGAAATCTTTCCTTAACGCCATCAACAGAAATACCAAAATATGCAGAACATTTTTCAATGAGTTCTAAACTCCAGAAATCCTCCAGTTTTATCTCTTCAAGATTAAATTGGTAATATTCTCCCTCTATTCTCGATACGCCAATGAACATGAATTTCTTTCCATAGTCTTTTGCTAGCTGCTCGACTTGATTAATTGTTTGGTTAACTATCTCTTTCTTGACTCTCTGGAGGTTATCCCAAATTAAAATGAACGAGTCAAGTTTCTGTAATTCCTCATCCAGACTTCTTATGCCGTCCTCTCTGAAGAAGCTTCTAATCAAAACG
>QENH01000030.1 GCA_003336485.1 Candidatus Methanophagales archaeon | reverse complement strand
GTGGCATACTGGGCAAAGTGGTTCCATCCAGAGCTGTTCAGCGAGCTTGACCCGCAAGATATTCATCAGCAATACCTGACAGACTTCCTGGGCATAGACTATGATCTGGACGAGCACGGCGTGTTTGCGTATCAGAAACAGTAAATAGATGTAGAACGAGCAGTGAGAAATCAAAAGGAGAAAGAAATGAAAATGGAACTTTTAGAAGCTATTAAGTCGAGGAAGAGTATCAGGGCATTCAAGTCTGACCCCGTTCCCAAAAAAGTCTTAACAGAACTTCTGGAGGTCGCAAGACGGGCTCCTTCCGGCACCAATACGCAGCCCTGGGTATTTTTCGTTTTGACATATTTTCCAGATGTAGTGCGTAGAATTGCAGACATTTCTGAGTCCAAGCAAGTTATTATCGGGATTGCTATTGGATACCCGGACTGGAATCATCCTCTTAATAACTTGCGAACTGACCGAGAGCCTGTTGAGGAATTGGTCACATGGCGTGGGATGGCTGAAGAAGAGGAAAAAAAAGAATGAAAAACGAAAAGGAAATTGAAAGGAAGGAAGGAGGAAAAACAATGAAGAAGTTACCAGAAGTGAATGAAAGTTTTGAGGAGCTGTACGGGATGCTCATTGGGCCGATTAAATCAAAGCTGCTGTTGACGGGCATCGAGCTTGGGTTCTTCAATCAGTTGTCCGAACCCAAGTCGGCAGAGGCTGTGGCAGAGGCTCTTGGCACTCATTCGGAGAACACGAGGCTGTTTCTTGACGGGCTGGCAGCAAGCGACCTGACGGTGAAAAGGAATGGACTGTATCAGAACACGCCCGACACGCAGACCTTTCTCGTGGAGGGCAGTTCCACGTTCTTAGGGCAGATGTTCTCCCTTCAGTCTCAGATGTGGGACCCAGCCCTCAACGATATGTCCAAGCTGGTCAAAGAGGGGGCACTGCAGCATTCGCCTGATGCGGCTATGGGCTCAGAGGAGATGTGGGCACAGTTTGCAGCATTCATGGCAAACTACGAGCGGGCTGGCGTGGCACAGCAAGCGGTTGAGATCGTCTCGGAACTGCCGGAGTTCTCATCGTTTCGGAAGATGCTGGACCTCGGTGGAGGCCCGGGGGTCACCGGAATTGCCATTGTGGGTGCGCATCCGAGCATGAAAGGTGTCATCTTCGACCGACCGGCAATAATCAAGGTGGCTGAGACATTCATAACGGAGTACGAGATGGAAGACCGAATGGCTGTACTGGCTGGAGATTATAACGGTGATTCAATCGGCGAGGGTTACGACCTGATCTGGGCGAGCAACACGCTTAACTTTGGCAGGCACGACCTGGACTCGCTTATGAAGAAGATTTACGATGCGCTCAACCCGGGCGGCGTATTCATCAGCTTCTGCGAGGGGTTGACCAACGAACGGACGAAGCCTGACTTCGTCGTTACATCCATGATGTCCATTGCGTTGATGGGTCAGGACATGTGCTTTGACCAGGGTGAAATCGGTGATTCCATGCTTCGTGTCGGGTTCAAGTCCGTTCGCAGTCGCACGCTGGATGCACCATGGGGCACGGCAGACCTCGACATTGGGAGGAAGTAGGAATGGGTGTAGGAAAAAATTTGGGTGATGAAAAAGGGAAAAAAATGAAAACAAAGTTAAACAAATTTTTGACAACAATAGTGCTTTGCTCTATGTTGTTAGTGGCTTTACCTGCGATTGCCGCAGCTACAGAAGACGAAACTCTGGACATCTACGGCAATGCAAACGAAGATGACATCCTAGACATGCGTGACTTAACATTCACAGCGAGAATGATCTTGAGGTTAGAAGATGAAACTGAGTTAGCGGATGCGAATTATGACGGCAGAATAAGCGTGGCAGACATGACGCAAATCGGGCTGATAATCCTTGGACGCGAAAGTAAACTTATACTTGTTGACGCCACCGATAGAATCGTGACAGTGAACAAGCCGGTGGAGAGGCTAGTTGTCCATCATCCTTCCACGGTCGAGGCCATTAAAGTAGTAGGAGCTGAGGACAGGGTGGTTGGTATATGCAACCCCATAAATGAAATACTCTTCCCGCAGATGAGCGAGTTGCCGCTCCTTGGTACTCTGGGCTACGACATATACTACGAGGAGGTGTTTGAACTCGACCCCGACATCTTCATAACCCCAAAGCTACCTATACCGGGATTTGACGATTTAGTAGCCACACTCGAGCCGGAGATAACCGTCGTCGCCTTAAATTTCTACGAGCCAGCTACAATGGTAGAAAATATAAGAAAACTGCGATACATCCTCAATACAGAAGAAGATGGTGAGGCGTTCATCGCTTTCTACGAAGGAGTTATAAACGGCATCACAGAGGGAACGGCAGGACTTTCAGAGGCTGAAAAACCGCGAGTGTTTCTCAAGATTGCTGGGTGGACTCCTGAAGCGCTTAGCACCTTTACCGACACGCATCAAACGGAGATAGCTGGCGGCATAAACATCGCTGCCGATCTGCCAGGTTCAGGGTTTGTACCGGAAATAGATACAGAGTGGCTGGTAGAGCAGAATCCCGATATTGTTACGGCACAGATATGGGAGGTTTATAACCCTGGTGCATTGGGTTATGAGGTAGATGACAACTCAGTAACTGAAGCGGCGAGAGAAGAGATCATGGCAATGGACGCATTTGCTGGCGGTAAGGCGGTAGAGGAGGGAAAAGTCTACCTATATGAGGACGAATTGATGATTACACCTCGATTTGTCGTCGGAATCGCATACATGGCGAAGTGGTTCCATCCTACACTGTTCAGCGAGCTTGACCCGAAGGCAATTCACCAGGAATACCTGACAGACTTCATGCGTATAGACTATGACCTGAGCGAGCACGGCGTGTTTGCGTATCCGGAACCGTAGAAGAGAGTAAAGACAGAGAGATAAAAAACAATACAAAAGGTTTTTGGAGTGATGTTTTCTTTATTTCCTCTCTCCTCCCTACGATGGGGAAAACATAGAAAATAAAAACAGAGAGGCGAGAAAAATAAAATTTTGAGGAGGAAACATTATGAAGAAACTACCGGAATTAAATGTTAATTTTGAGGACTTGTACAGGATGCTTGTTGCACCGATTCGCTCGAAGCTGATGTTGACGGGCATCGAGTTGAAGGTGTTCAATCACTTGGGTGAACCCAGGTCGGCGGAATCCGTGGTAGAGGCAATCGGCACGCATCCGGAGAACACAAGTCTATTTTTAGACGGCTTGGCGGCGAGCGACCTGGTCACAAAAAAGAATGGTCTGTACCAGAACA
>QENH01000065.1 GCA_003336485.1 Candidatus Methanophagales archaeon | reverse complement strand
TAGAGTATATTAGGGAATATATGCCGCCGCAGGATATATGGGTCACGGGCACCAAGAGCGATAGTTGCTTCGACAAAGGGTCGGTTTTTCAATGATAGTGCTTCACTTCTTATTAGTCTCGCAGTGCTCATCCAGTGGGTTATGCCAATGGCAATCACAATGCCCCCTATATTCCGTCCAAAAAAGGATAGAATAACAATCAACAGGATAAGTGCAGGAAGTGTGTATACTACATCAACAGTCCGCATCAATAAATTGTCGAGATACCCGCCATAGTAGCCTGCTATAAGCCCTATGGATGTGCCTATTAGAACAGCCACAACTGCTGCTATCACGCCAACCAGTAAAGAAACACGTGCACCATAAACCACCCTGCTAAATACATCACGACCCAAATAATCCGTGCCAAATGGATGAGTAACAGAGGGTGGATGTTCTGCTTCACGCAAATTCGCTTCGTCCGGGTCATAAAAAGCTATATAGGGTGCTAAAATCGCAATACTAACAATAAACAGCAGAAATGCAAGGCTAATGTATATCTGCTTCTCTTTCTTCGCTTTTACATTCCTTTTCCGCTCTACTGTTTTAGTCTTAATCATACTTAACCCGTGGATCAACGATAGCATATGCTATATCAGCCAGTAAATTGCCGACTATTACCAGCGTGCCAGTGAATAAAGTCAGTCCCATGAGCATCATATAATCCGATCTCAGTGCTGCTTCATATGTTAATCGCCCTATTCCAGGCCATGCGAATATAGTTTCAATCACTACGCTACCACTTATCAGCCAGGGAACAGATAACCCCAAAAGAGTGATAAACGGTAGCAATGCGTTCCGAAATGCATGTTTATATGTTATTGTCCGTTCATTCAACCCTTTTGCTCGTGCTGTGACGATATATTCCTTGTGCAGTGCTTCTAACATACCGGACCGTATATACGTAGTATAAACTGCCAGATGACTTAGCCCTAATACAAAAGCAGGCAATATTAAGTGCTTTAGCCTGTCTAGCGTGGAAAACCAGAATGACGATGTTTCTGCGGTAACTGAAGTCATGCGGCATGGAGGTAGCCATCCCAACCAAACCACAAAAATAAGCATCGACATGAGTGCGATCAAAAATGCGGGGGTAGAGTACAGGATATAGTTGATTGCGAGTGAAAGCCGATCAAAAAGAGAACCTTCTTTAGTCGCTGAAAGAACACCTATAAAAATACCCAATATGATGCTTATACTGTATCCTGTTACTGTAAGGAGCAAAGTAGCAGGAAACTTTTCGATTATTACTTCTAATACCGGCTGATGCTTTATCCATGAATAACCTAAATTGCCCTGGCTAACGCGCTTTAACCATAAGAGATATTGTACGTGTGCAGGTTTATCCAGCCCCAGTTCCTGCGTAACCTTTGCCACACCCGCTTCTGGCATCTGCTGTACAACTTCCGCACCGAGATATGCAATTACAGGGTCTACAGGCGAAAGGCAGAGAAGAAAAAATGTGAGAATAGTAATACCGAAAAAAATAGGGAGAGCTTGTAAAGCCCTCTTGACGATGTAAAACCCAAGATTCCTTTCCATCTCCTTATCACTGCTCGATGTCCCAGTCTTCTACGTTCCACCACAATTCGCCGGTCATACCACCGCTAACTCCGGCACCATGAGGTCCAGGTCTTGTTGCTATTATTCCTGCTAGCTGATCGTTGACCGCATAGACATAATCGCTGAAAAGGAAGAACGCTACCGGCTGATCATCCACAAGTATCTCCTGGAATTCGCCATATATACGTTCACGCTCTTCTGTGTCAAATGTGGTCCTTCCTTCGTCCAGTAATGCATCAACCGCGGGGTTTTCATAGCATGCCGGATTGTACCAGCCCTGATACAGGAATTTAGAATGCCAGAGCTTATAATTTAAGACGTCAGGATCATAGGGCGAACCCCAAGCTACCGTATATGGGTCATCATGGAGTCGCGCTTTTATCTCTGACCAGCTAAGCCCTTCCAGCTCGGCCTTTATCCCCACTGCGGCTAAATCGGTCGTCACTGCTATTGCTATATCTCGCCTTTCAATATCTGATACCGGGTACATCACTGTAAATTCGAGTTTCTTGCCATCCTTTTCTACAATCGCGTCGCCATCAGTATCATTGTATCCCGCCTGAGCAAGTAATTGCCTGGCTTTATCAGGATCATAGATATACTCTATCTCCGGATTGTAGACCCAAGAACTATTTCTGAAAGGACCGTAGGCTACCTCTCCTTCACCATAGAAGATAGTATCTAAAATGAGCTGTTTGTTGATTGCATATGCGATTGCTTGTCTGACTTTCTTATCGGTGAAAGGCACTGTTTTTGTTGGTAGTGTGAGCCCATACCAATTTGCAGCGGGCATGATATAGATTTCAATTCCGGACTCTCCAGTCAGCGTTCGCTTTGTTCTTGCATCTATCTTCGTTATGTCAACTTCACCACCTTTTAGTAAACTCACTCTGGCGGTTTCCTCAGGTACGAAGACGAATGTCAGTTCGCTTATTACTGGCGCTCCCGCGAAATAATTAGGATTCGCTACCATGACCAGTTTGTCTCCTTTCGCCCACTCCTTGAACTCATAAGGCCCTGTTCCTACGGGATTCTGCCAGAAGTCTGTCTCTGTCAGATCTTCATCTTCTAACAGGTGTTTTGGAACTATCGCCACAGCAAATCTCTCTCGGAATGGCACCATAGCCTCCTGCAATGTGAACTTCACAGTATAATCATCCACGATCTCCACTTCTTCTATAATATCGCTGTATTCTGTGGCCAGTGGAATCATAGATGTTACATCGCCGCTTAGGATCAAGTCATAGGTGTATTTCACATCTTCTGCTGTGAACTCCTCGCCGTCATGCCACATTACACCTTGACGAAGATGGAATGTACATTCCTCTCCGTCATCAGAGACATCCCATGATTCTGCTAAATCAGGAACCAAGTCAAGATCTTCGTCGAATTTGAGCAGCCCATTAAAGAACTTTAGAAGGTCCGACTGGCTATGGCTATACATGGCGAGCGGATTCAGGTCGTCAGGTTCGTCACCAATAGCTATCCTCAGTGTTTTACCCGGATGAGGCGCATTTCCTAGTATGATATTCTCGATATAAGTAGCGTCACGCGCGTCTATTTCGCCATCCTGATTTGCATCTGCTAACTCGTTTTTAGGTTTCTCGCCAGCAATTATCTGCCATACGTAGCTCATATCAGCCTCGTCTATCACGCCGTCTTCATTTGCATCACCGTAAAGCTTTGCAGTTGCCATTGGCATTGATGCTAACAGCATTACACCAACTATCACGG
>QENH01000029.1 GCA_003336485.1 Candidatus Methanophagales archaeon | reverse complement strand
CTTTCCCAGATTACGCTCTACGATATCGCCACAACCCTGACCAACATTGATCCCGTTTACATTATAATAGGCTTTATCCTCTATCTCGGCACTTATTTTTTTCGGGCATTGCGATTCTATATATTATTGAGCAATAAAGTCAATCTAAAAGACTTGTTCTCAATCGTATGCGTACATAACATGGCAAATAATATCCTTCCAGCACGCACAGGTGAAATATCGTATGTGTATCTTGCTAATAAATTACATGATATCCCCGTTGGAGAAGGAGTAGCTGGCTTGATGGTTGCACGCGTATTAGATTTTATCACAATTTCTTTTTTGTTTTTTCTCTCTGCCATTTTTATTAGCGATTTGCCAGACGAGGTTAGTACGCTAATATGGTTAATTGCGGGATTAATAGCTGTTGTTTTATTGCTCTTTCTTGCATCAATCTTTTTTGATGAGATAGTTGTAGATAAAATCAGAAGTGTTGCGAACAGGATTAATGCTTTGCGTTTTTCTGTAGTGCTGTATTTATTAAGGAAGGGCGATGAAACGGTTCTGAGTTTTAAGTTGATGAAATCAAAGAAACTTTTTGGCAAGGTTTTTGTTGCATCAATAGCAGTATGGTGTTTCCAATATGCGATGCTGTATATCTTAGCAAATGCTATGGGTATCTCTCTTACTAGCTGGTGCATGCTATTTGCATTAACCTTTGTCTTCTTTACTTCTGTGCTTCCCATCCAAACAATAGGCGGATTTGGCATTATAGAAGGCGGATGGGCACTTGGATTTATGGTGATGGGGGTACCTAAAGAGCTGGCGATCAGTTCGAGTTTTTGTTTTCATGTTATCCTACTATTTTTCACACTGGTAATTGGAATACCTGGGTGTATTATTATTTACACTAAAAATCGAACTCAATAAATATCATAAAACCCGATTTACGATTATCTTTTTTTCCCAACAATGATCTGATTTAATAAAAATTTATGTAAACCCGTTTTTGAAACTACTTTTTCTAACGCATCAATAAATGGTCCATTAATGGGTGATATTAAAAACCCACGTGAAAAAATCACAAAAAAATTCATATTACTCAATGTCTTCTCTAGCCAAGACAGTGATATTGGTGTTTCCAACCCTTCTTTGTACTTCAATTTAAGATATGACGCAATAGCAGTAGCCTTTGAATAAATTGGGTTAGGGGTGGTGATAATCAATACACCATCTCTTTTTAAAACTCTTTTAAACTCAATCAATGCAGTGATGGGATCGAGCAGATGTTCTATAACTGCTGTTGCAGTCACGCAGTCAAAACTTTGATCCTTGAATGGTAGTTTTTCTGCATCACTACGTAAAATATTAATTGTATTATGTCTAATCAATTTTTCTCTAATGTCGATACCAACAGCATTTGTAGGGGTTTTTACCCTCTGAATATATTCTAACATTTCTGCGTCTCCATACCCTACCTCTAGTATTTTCGAATTTACAGGAACAAACGGAATTATTTGCTCTATTCTTTTTAATAACAAAAATCGGTTTTTCTTTTCTGACCACTGGTTAAATTGTTCTATCGTTGCTTTTTTCCATACAATGTCGTCCATTTTCAGATCACTTCTTTGCTAAAATTATAATATGCCAACTCTGCGTTTTTATTTTTGGTATATGTGCTAAAATTTTATCAAAAGCGATTAAAAAATTAGTTATATAATTACAGAACGGTACATAATTTAGCAGTGGAATAAAATCAGGAAATCCACACAGAGGATATGCAAAATATCCAAGTGGTTTTGTTTTCTCTATCGTAAAACCAGAATTATGTAACATCTCTTCTAAATAGATTGACGTAAATGCGTTATGGCTTTCGCCAAATTTAGCTGTTTCTTTATACAATATCTTTCGTATGAATCGTATGAATACGGAATCTATACATGGCTCCGAGAGTATCAGAGACCCACCCTTCTTAAGTGAGTTATGTATTTCATAAAGCGCCTTTTGTGGGATGGGAACATGATGTAAAGAACCGCGACAAACGACAGCATCTAAAGATTCTTCTAAAAACGGTAATGTTTCTATATCTCCCACAATCAAATCACTTCCACGAGCCCAATTTTGAGCTTTCCTTAACATACTGTATGAGATGTCTAAGCCACAACTCGATTCATATAACTTATCTATGTCTTTAAGTAAAATTCCCGTGCCGCATCCGCAATCCAAAATTATATCGCCTTTGCTATTTGGTAAAAAAGATATGAGTTCTCTATTCCAATAATCTTGATAAAGCATAGAATATTCCGTAGCATATCTTTTATCAACGTATTCTCGTGATAACGATTTATGCAGTTCTATTTCTTTCTCTTTAGATGCTGTTTTCACACTTATTCACCGCTTCCTAACAATTAAATCTGCAAGCAACCCCAAGAACCCAATCTGAAATGCCGCTATTATTAGCATCACCGGCAAATCAGCAATGTTTCTTAGAAATATTCCTTGATACAATAAGACTGCCAAACCAATCAAAAATAATACAATTGATATAGGCAAAAACACCTTCAATGGATTGAAGTATGTAATCGTTCTGACGATCAACATGATAAAGTTCAATCCATCTTTAACTGGTCGAATTTTCGATTGCCCTACTCTTTTGTAATAATTTATTGGCACATATTTTACCAAAAGTCCAGTAGTATGATATGTGAGGGTTATCGTGGTCGTGAAAGAAAATTTGTTGGGCAGGATATTAAAAAATTTCTCGACTTCTTTTCTTCTAAAGATCCTCATTCCCGAGTTGAGGTCAGGAATTTTTGTCTCCGAGAGGTAATTAGCCAACATAGAAAGAAACCTTTTTGCAGGTCTTCTATACAACTGGATTTTTACTTCTCCCCCTGTTCTTGATCCTACTATCATGTCATAGTGATCAGCCACTTTCAACAACTCGGGAATCGCTTTTACAGGATAACTGCCATCACCGTCTATGATCATTATTAAATCATTAGCGGCATTTTTAATCCCTGTCTTTATTGCAGCACCGTATCCTATATTATGAGGGTGTTGAATGATTTTAACTCGTTTTTCTTGCACTACCTTCGCAGTATTGTCCGTTGAACCGTCATCTACAACGATAATTTCGTATGACCACTCTTTCAATATCTCTATCAATTCGTCCACTACAGTGCCTATTGCTTCTTCCTCATTATATGCCGGAATTACCACTGAGATCATATGTCAAAATATAATCTTTGTTAAATATAAACAATTATATTTCAAAAATTTTAAAAATAATAAAAAAAGATGCATCTTAAAAAAGATACATCTTCTCAATATTTACGCCCACGTCCCTGGAACGGGTACGTCTGTAGGATTGCCGTAATTGAAACGATAGTCCGCAGTTCCGGCTGATTTGTCGTTCCTAAGA
>QENH01000028.1 GCA_003336485.1 Candidatus Methanophagales archaeon | reverse complement strand
TGCTCTCTCCAAGGCGTGCATATTGGTCCTCCCTCCTTCTTAGGTGTATTCGCAATTTCAGCTTTCCTGTCATGCCTTTTATTTTTCCAATAGACATTTAAAAGACTTTAATATTTACATCTCTTATTTAAAAAACCGTCTTAGTAAGCAATGAAAGTAAAGAGTCTAGGGTATAGCATTGTCTTGGCAGCAATATGTTTAACAGCAATCGGGATAGCGTGTATAGACATTCCGCCCTCCGGAGTTATAATCTATGCCTTCGATCAAAACCCTGCAGGACTCGATGAAGGCAACGAATGGGTCGCCATACACAACCCCACCAACAGAAGCGTAGACATCGGAAATTGGACTTTAGAAACCACTAATGGCTCAACAGCAAGTTTATGGCTAGCCGAAGGCACTACCCTTTACCCCGGAGCTTATATTACTATTAGCCCTTCTTATCGCTGGATTGACAACAATAACGAATCATTAATCCTGAGAGATGCAGTTGGCGATGTAGTAGATAGAACCCTCGTTGTAAACGATAACGAGAGCGATAACAGATATTGGATGCGTAATAACTCCGGGTGGACTTTTGACGTTAGGGATTTGGAGAAGGGAGAGCTATGGAGCGGATACGTTAAGAACGTGGTAGACGGTGATACGATTGACGTTCATTTCAACATTTGCGGGGTCCAAAGGGTAAGATTGGTGGGGATTGATGCACCTGAGATAGGTGAGGAAGGCTATGAGGAAGCGAAAGAGTTTTTGAATGAAACCTGCATGTGGAAAGAGGTCAAACTTGATGTGGATGATGAAAAGCAATATGATCCATATTATAGGATACTGGCGGTTGTTTATGTTAATGAGACAAATTTAAATGAGAAAATGGTAAGAGAGGGATATGCAGAGGTTATGTATATTCCACCTTCTGAGTTTGATTGTCGCGAGTGGGGAGGATGAAGTTATATGGGATAAAGCAAACAATTAGAGTTTGTTAGGTTGAAAGGAAAGAAAATTTGAAAAGACGGGGTATAAAGAAAATTTTTAAACTCTTATCGATCTTATATTCTTTTTTAGAATCTGCTTTATTGTACTAACTAATCTTTCAAGGCTTCAGAAAGCTTTTTATATGTCCTCAATAAACCTTTTAGTTATAGAAAAGAAAACGGAGTGGGTGTTAGTAGTATGAAACTACACCCGTTTGAAGGAGTTATGAGAGTTGAGAAAATGGAAAGGTATATCGAATGTTTTGTAGAGCCAATCAGTAGCTTATTAAAAAAAGGCAAAAACTTTGTTGAAATGTGCACAACTTTGTATCCCGCTTTTTATAACCAGGAAAAATTGCAAGATGCCATAAAAGAAGGTGTCCAAAAAGTTACTAAATTCAGAATTCTACTTGATAGAAAAGTGGACATTTATACACTTAAAAAAGATGTATCATGGATTTTTGATTTACAAGACAAATACTCATATACGCTTGAAATAGCAAAGGCAAGTGATGACATCGAACACTGGATACTAGTTGACGAGAAATACTTTAGAATTGAGGCAAAAGACAAACAGAAAAGGGTTAATGTATTGAGAACTTTGCAAATAGAGAATACACCATACATTATTGCAAAGGAATATATGCGCCAATTTGATATCTGGTGGAATAATGCAGAAGAGGTGAGCTTGTAGATGTTTAATTCTTCGTGTTGTAATTATAGTGCCGATACAGTGAGTAGTGCTGTAATAACCGTATCGACACTGGGTTTTTTCATTCTTTTTTCAGTGGTGCCTTTTGTTGGTGCGCGATTAGAAGAATATGCTAGGGTCTCACCTGAAGAATTAATAAGACAAAAACTACAAACTTATTCTTACCGCTTTTTAGTTCATTCATTTGAAAGTGAAAGTATAGGGAGATTTATGTTAGTTTCTATCTGTTATCTTTTAGCGCTTTTCGTATGTTTGTTAAATTATCTTATAAACAGTATCTATGATGGGTACATTTTGTTAATTGGTAGCCTTTTTCTTGTTCTGATAGCCACAGGTATTTCACTATATACTATTTTCACCGCTTTGTATAAAGCGATAATCAAATCAAAGGATATAAAGGATTTGGAGGGATATATTGCGCAAACGAAATGGTTACATGGGAAGAAAAATTCATAACCACAAAGTTCTCATTCTTGCAGGACCTCACAAAACGTTTCATGCCGCAGCCAACTTCCACCCATGGAACTCGAGCACTTCCAGGAATATTTATACAATACGGTTAATTCATGAGCTCCAAGGCCTGGTGATCCACCAGAGCTCATGGCCCCAATCCAAAACAAATTATACATTTATGGCCGAGATCATCCGATGAATTGGTCTATTCCCTTCAATCCATTTGAAGTTTAGGGGTGAATATGCAGTTATTTTGCTGGTGCTTATCCAAGCCTATCTTTGACGGCATGGGGTTTTTTGGTGTACGATAATAGAAACTTATGTATGTATCTTCCTTTTAAGATTACCTTTGAGAAGCTTTTTAAAAAATGAGCCTGAAGATGAAGGGAGGTAATCCAAATGAGTTATGCATTTATTTCGCACTCCAGTGAAGATAAAGCGCTTGCAGAACAACTTGCCCAAAGCCTTGAAAAAGAAAGGGTATGGTTTGATGTTTGGGATCTCAATACGGGTGATTTGATCCCGCGAAAGTTGGCCGAATCAATTTATGATTCAAAATGGTTTATCCTACTTGCATCGCAAAAAGCAATGGAAAGTCGCTGGGTGAGATATGAACTAAATATTGCGATAATGAATTGGATTCAAGATAATGAGTATCGTATAATTGTTTCTCGAATAGATGATTGTCAAGTGCATCCTGAACTTTCACCGTTTTTATATGTAGATTGCCCGGGTCAACCCAATCGTGCCATAGATGAAATTGTAAAGTTGATACTCGCAGAAGGAGGAGGAATTGTTAAGCCAGCCTGGTCTAAAAAAAGCCAAATTGTTAATCGTTTCAAAGAAATCGCCGCCATAGAAGATGTTACAAATGAAGGGATGAACTTTATACTTTTATGGGGATTATATGGAATAGGAAAAACGGTTCTTGGAGAAAGAGCTGCATCACAAGTATTTAATTCTCATGTCTCTCGATTTCCACTCACGAGGACACACGACCTATTGCGTCTCTCTCTCGAGTTAAGTGCACGAGCTAAACGTCAATTACCTCCTCCTTTTGCCTCCGATGAAGAGCTACTTACCCAATCTGTTGATTCAATCAACCAGTTAATTGATAACGGTTACATCGTTTTCTTTGATGACATTGAACAAATACTTGATGAGGAAGGTAAATTCCCGGATTTCGTCACATTATTATTGGAAAAATGCCATCATTCGAGGGAGTATAACATACCTATTCTTTTAGCCTCTACTCGGTACCCGAATTTACTTCCATCATTAAAGAGGCTGTCCCACAAATCAATTATAGAATTTTATTATACATAAAGACAATGACGGTAAATCAACAAAAATCTGAGT
>QENH01000027.1 GCA_003336485.1 Candidatus Methanophagales archaeon | reverse complement strand
TCATCGTAACCATACAATTACCTGCATTTTATCGCTCTATTCTCTTCTCTCTTAACCTTGGATCCCATGCATCCCTCAGACCATCGCCAAGCAGATTAAAAGCCAAAATCGTTATCATTATCGCCAAACCCGGAAAGATCATCAGCCACGGCGCCCTACGCATAAATAAACGGCCATCGTTTAGCATCATACCCCATTCCGGTGTCGGAGGTTGTACACCGAATCCGAGAAAACCTAAACTCGCGGCTGCTAAAATTACCGTTGCTATACCAAGTGTCGCAACGACGATAATAGGAGTTATTGCATTTGGCACTATATGACGGGTAACAATGTAAAAATCACTGGCGCCGAGCG
Organism: Candidatus Methanophagales archaeon; assembly: GCA_003336485.1. Classification (GTDB taxonomy): domain Archaea; phylum Halobacteriota; class Syntropharchaeia; order Alkanophagales; family Methanospirareceae; genus Methanophaga. The sequence continues at coordinate 3,161 of QENH01000027.1, read as the reverse complement.
ATTTCGCTGCTTCAACATAATAATTCTCTTTTACCGAAAGAATCGAACCACGCATTACTCTTGCATATCGCGTCCATTCTACCACTGTTATAGCCAGTATGACATTGAAAAAGCCTGCACCAAGTATGCCTGCAATAGCCAAAGCCAGAAATAGACTCGGGAATGCTAACATTGCATCTACCAGGCGCATGATTATCTCGTCCGGGACACCACCACAATATCCGGAAATTATACCGAGTACAACACCTATTGTCGCTGCTATTCCTACTACTATTAATCCTACCGACAAGGAGACCCGGGAACCATATAAAACTCTGCTGAGAACACACCGCCCGAGATAATCTGTTCCAAACGGATATTCCATGCAGGGAGCAGTTAATCGCTCGTCTAAACACGCTTTTACAGGATCGTGAGGTGAAAGTTGTGGCGCAAAAATAACAACAAAAACGAGCAGAAGAACTATTATAGCACCAGCTAAGGCAGCCCTATTTTGCTTGAACTGTGCAACGAAAGATATAAACCGGCTATTACTCTTTTGTTTCATAGCGTATCCTCGGATCAAGATAGGTGTATAAGATATCCACCATCAAATTAACAAATATAAAAATAACGGCGACGAACAAAATGCAACCCTGAATCATAGGATAGTCCCGCATATATATAGATTCCACCATAAGTAAACCAATCCCGGGCCATGCAAAGATACTCTCTACTACCACAGAGCCATCAAGAAGATAAGCAAAATTCAAGCCTATCATGGTTACAACAGGAATAAGCGCATTTTTTAAGGCGTGTTTTCCTATTACTACTCGTTCCGACAACCCCTTTGCTCGCGCTGCTTGTATGTAGTCCTGATTAATTGTTTCCAGCATAGTCGACCTCATCAACCTTGTAGTAATAGCCGCCGAACTTGTGCCCAGCGTGATTGCAGGTAGTATTATATGTTCTAAATCGCCATGATCGCCATAGCCTGCAACGGGAAGCCAGCCCAGCGTTACCGCGAATAATAAAATGAGCAATAAACCTTGCCAGAAATTTGGCATTGATACGCCAAGCAACGCACTTACCATACTTACATTATCTATGGTCGAATACTGCTTTATTGCTGAAATAATGCCTATGGGTATGGAAATCAATAGCGATATGATCAGACTTACAATAGCAAGTTTTAAAGTAGCATGAAAGCTTGATAAAATTTGGTCAAGAACTGGTTGCTTAGACCTGTAAGAATATCCCAAATTACCATGCAGTATGTCGCTCAGCCAGGTAAAATATTGAATATAGGCCGGTTTATCCAGCCCCATCTTAATTCTGAATTCCTCCACTGCCTTTGGGTCTGCACCACCGCCTGGGCCTGTGAGTATCGTTTCGGCTGGGTCGCCAGGTATAATGAATAATAGTGAAAAGCTTATCAGAGAGACCAAAAATAATATGGGAATCAGAAGAATTAATCGTTTTATTATATACTTGAGCATGTTTATCGCCTCCTTTTGGACATTTCCATCCCCCTTCCCTTTATACCCACTGAGTGCTTATAAAGTTCAACTTGCATTTGATCCCTCTTTTGATTGTACTAGATAAAAAACAAACAGAGGGGATAAAATTAATCCCTCTTCGATTTTTTTATTATTTTTGTTTTTTGTGCTCTCTGCTCTTTCTCCTTTCCCGCACCTAAGCAGTATTGTAGACATCCTTCGTAAGGAACGTTATTTCATTTGGGTATATCACGTAACCCTTCACTCCTGTATTCAAGCCGATAAGTTCGTTCTGATAGAAGACGAATATCTCCGGCGAGTCCACTAAGATTTGCGCCTGTACCTGCTTGTAGTAGTCCCATCGTGCTTTGTCATTGAATGTGGTTCTTGCAGCTTCTATCCAGCCGTCTACCTCAGGATTATTATACCTGGCCCATCCGGCATATTTGCCAGATGAATCGAAGTGGGAGCTCAGGAAATAATCGGGATCGCCAGTAGGTGCTACGCCATATGACCACAACGCTAAATCGTAGTTACCCGCTGCTACTTCTTCTTTCAGAGCAGAACTGTCACGAGTTTCAACGCGCGCTTTGATACCAATTTCTTTTAACTGCTCTACTATCACCTCTGCGGTAGGCTTTAATTCTGGTCGTGAGGTGTATGTCTTTATTGTAATTTCGAAAGGCTTGCCATCATAGTCCAGCACCCCGTCACTGTCTGTATCTGTAATGTTAGCCTCTGCTAGGAGCGAGAGTGCTTTTGCCTCATTGAATGAGTATCCCGTAAGGACTTCATTTGCAGACCACGGCATAATCGAAGGGAACACACCTATGGCGGCTACACCGCCAACACCTTCCAGTGCAGTGTCAACTATTTCATCTCGATTAATAGCATAGTTGATTGCCTGTCGCACTTTAACGTCGTTAAGAGGTTCTTTTTTTGTGTTTACATACATGAGGTATGTTCGCACAGTTTCTTTACTGATAACGTCGAGATCAGGCTTGCCATCTATAATGTCCACCTCTGCTTGGGGTATACCTCGTGCCATATCAACTTCTCCAGCTTCCAGCTTATATGCCCTCGTCTGTGGCTCCGTCCTGATATATTCAAAGGTTGCACTTTCTAGTTTGACTTGCCCACCCCAGTAGTTGTCGTTTCTTTCCACCGACATACTTACCGCTGGCTCGAACTCCACTAACTTGAATGGACCTGTGCCCCCTGCCTTGGTGCCGAGATCCTCTACGTTGGGACTCACAATAGATGTTACAGGGTCTGTTAAACTTGCTATCGTGGGTGCATACGCCTCTTCTGTGGTGATCGTTACCGTGTAGTCATCTTTTTTCTCGACGGATTCGATGAAGTCATACTCAGTATGCCGCGAATTCGATTCGTCCAGAACTCTATTGATAGAGTATACAACAGCATCTGCAGTAAATGGCGTGCCGTCATGGAACGTAACTCCTTCCCTCAGAGATATCTCCCATTCTGTGTCGCTTACCCGTTCGTAATCGGTAGCCAGTTCTGGTGTGAGTACCATATTTTCGTCGTTTGCAAACAAAGTCTCATAGATACCTGCTTTCCTTACATACCAGCCAGTCCAACCTACGGCTGGGTCTACGGTTTCTTTAAAGAATATCATTGCTGCTGTTAGTGTTCCGCCGGGGAATGGATTATCTCCTCTAATAA
>QENH01000066.1 GCA_003336485.1 Candidatus Methanophagales archaeon | reverse complement strand
TAAGGCACTATGAACCTTTTTTCCCCGTTTCGTCCTGTGTTCGCTTTGCCTGAAATTCAAATTCAACTTCAACAATTACTTTCCGTTTGGCCATGTACAATTAAACTGGTTGTGTTATTATTAATATTTATTACGAATCATCTGAAAATGAATATCGTGCCCTAGTAAAAACTGGTCCCAATTAACTTACCCATACAAAACAGCGAAGAGCCTTTTTAGTAAAGGTTTTTGCGAAGCAAAAAAGTTTTGAGTGGTAATCTCACTCCTTGCAATGGGGCAACGCCAAAGGAGAGCCGTATACGGGAAATCCGTACGTACGGTTCGATGAGGGGACGGAGGTCGAAAGACCTCCTCCTACTCTACAGGTTGGAGCTACTATTTTAAGATTGATGCGGCGAATCTCTATAGCTGGGAACTTGAAGTAGAAGATTATTATTCTTCAGATGATTGCGCGAGCAGAGTTTTTGTATATGGATGCTTTGCAGCTTCAAATATCTCGTTTGCAGTACCGATTTCAACAATCTTCCCGCGATACATCACCGCTATCCTATCGCTCATGTGCCGCACAACTTCTAAATCATGCGAGATAAATAATATGGTCAAGTGCAATTCCCGCCTCAAATCCTTCATTAAATTCAGTATCTGCGCTTGGATAGAGACATCTAAAGAAGAGGTGGGCTCATCAGCAACGATAAAGTCGGGATTGAGCGCAAGAACCCTTGCGAGCACTACCCTTTGATTCTGTCCGCCACTGAGCTGGTAAGGGTAACGATTCCTATGTTCCGGATTCAACCCCACTGTCTCTACCAAATCCAGAACTTTAGCTTTAATTCCGGCGCTATCTAAATGGCCTTGCAGCTTCAAAGGCTCTGCTATACTTTCCCCAATCTTCATCCGCGGATTGAGCGATGCGTCTGGGTCCTGGAAAATCATTTGCATGCGTGGTCTTAGCTTTCTCAGTTCTTTCTTCTTTAGTTGCAGCACATCAATCTCATCGAAAATGATTTTACCCTCTGTCGGTTCGATCAACCGTAATAGCAACCGGCCAACTGTTGTCTTACCACAGCCACTCTCACCAACAAGACCTAATGTCTCGCCTCGTTCGATGTGAAAAGATACACCGTCCACAGCCTTCACGTTTTGTTTCCATAGCAGCCCACTGGAGAAATATTTACGCAGATTCGATATTTCAAGCATACTGAAAACACCTCACATAATGGTTCTTTTCTACCTCTATCAGTTCTGGATGCTCGATCTTGCATTTCGCATTTGCACAGTCACATCTTGGATGGAACCGGCAACCCGAAGGGGGATCGATCAAGGAAGGACTCATGCCTTTTATCGCCTTTAAGCCCATGCTAGGCAACGAATTGAGAAATCCCTGCGTGTATGGGTGCATTGGAGTTTTGAATATTGTTTTGGTATTCGCATATTCCATGAGTTCGCCTGCATACATCACCGTGATATTGTCACATATCTCTGCGGCTACACCTAAATCATGCGTTATGAATAGCATTGCTTTTTGCGTCGTCACTTCTTTCATAAGCTTCACTATCTGCTTCTTTACGGTAACGTCTAATCCCTTTGTTGGTTCGTCTGCGATAATCATCGCGGGGTCGCATGCAAGTCCCATAGCGATCATTGCTCTTTCTTTCATACCGCCACTGAATTGATGCGGATACTCATTTGCGCGCTTTGTGGCATCCGAGATCTTCACCGCTTCGAGCATTTCTACTGCTTTCGCTTTTGATGCTCGTCTATCCAGACCTTGATGTAATTTAATTGCCTCTGCTATCTGGTCGCCGACTTTCAAAACGGGATTTAAAGATGTTGTTGGGTTCTGAAGTATCATTGCTATCTCCTTGCCCCGTATCTGCCTCATCATGCTATCATTTAGCTTTAGAAGGTCATTGCCTTTATACTTGATTTCTCCTTCTATCGTTGTGGATGGCGGGAGCAGGCGTATAATGGACATCCCTAACACTGTCTTTCCACAGCCCGTTTCGCCTATTAGCCCTAACCGCTCGTTATTCGCTAGCTCGAGGTCGATAGTATTTACCGCTTTTACCACTCCGTCTTGTGTATGGAAGTGCACCTGCAATTGGGTTATGCTTAACAATGACATAAGTGAATAAATTATGTTATCTATATTAAATTTTTATTTCATAACTCCGAAGTCTTCACACGCTCTTGCTCCTCTAACCCAAATCCTATCAGCACGAATCCGAGGACTGCAAATGAGATGCACAGCCCGGGAGGGAGATACCACCACCAGTATCCATTTATGAATCCACCTCTGGAGAAGGCATAGTTAAGCATCATCCCCCAACTCTTTTGTAGTGGGTCGCCAAGTCCAAGGAAGCTCAAACTCGCTTCTGTAAGCATTGCACCCGCAACAACGAGTACAAATTTGGCGAAGATCACGTGTGACGTGTTTGGAAGCACATGCCTGAATGCGATATACCCATCGGTAGCTCCAAGCGCTTTTGTGGTCTCGATAAACGGCATCTCCCTCACCTGTAATACTCTCGACCGCAGAACTCTTGCTGTTGTCGTCCACCATAAAATCCCGATGACGAGTATTATGTTCCAGATGCTTGGGCTCAGATATGCGGCGAGGATGATCATTAGTGGGAGCCCGGGGATGAGCAGGAAAATGTCCGTAAGACCCATGAGTGTTTCGTCAACCATGCCCCTAAAGAATCCTGAGATGAGACCGATGAGCGTACCAATGATCATAGAAATAAATGCTGCGAAGAACCCGATGAACAATGATATCCTTGCACTGTATACCAATTCGCTGAATATGTCTTGACCTATGTCGTTCGTGCCGAGTGGATGCGCGAGCGAAGGGTGCAAGAAAGGATAGCCAGGCTCCTATGGGTTGTATGGTGCGATGAAGGGCGCGAATATAGCAATGACGAGGAAGGAGGATAGGATACAAAAACCGATTAATGAAGTTCTGCTCATCCCCGCGATCTTATGCAATATCTTCATCTTTCAAATCCCTATCATATCAATGTTCCGGCTGTGCTATCTCCTTGCTCTATCTTATAATCATAATATATGTGCTGATTAGTATAAATATTCATACGGAAACGCTTTTTGGGTGTTTGTTGTTGTATATGATGTATAACTTCTACCCATAAATTTGATTTAGGACGCAGATTTAGACGGATTTGATTTCTTCTGCGTTAATCCGTGTTAATCTGTGTCAGCAATTATTTTAGTTGGGTATTGTATTATGCTTTCTTGTATAGGCATATATTGGGATTTGGTTTTTCTCTTGAGCAAAACAGATTCCTTGTTGATTTTTTTAGCCTCCAGTTCTTTCTTTAAAAATGGTTTTTGCAGTTTTCAATTTGCACTTTGCATTTTACATTTTACTCCCCTCTTACCCTCGGATCCAGTACCGCATACATAACATCAGCCAAAAAGTTCGCTATCAATACGCATATAGCTATAATCAAGAAACAACCATTCAGCAGCGGATAATCCCTTGCGAGCACTGCATCGTATATCAACGTGCCCATGCCACCCCACGAGAATACAATTTCAACGAGAAGAACACCTGAGAACATGAACC
>QENH01000026.1 GCA_003336485.1 Candidatus Methanophagales archaeon | reverse complement strand
GTTGAGGAATGGCTTGCCGCTGGCTGCGGCGAATTCCATCAGGGGGACATCGCCGTTCGAGTTGCCGCCCACCAGGATGGGAGGCCGTCCGACATGCAGTTTGATATTGATCGGTTTGCCGGTGCCATCGTTGAACGGCTCGACGATGCCCGCCTGACGCACCAGCACCGGCGCGCCGTCCCGGTATTCCCAGCTCAATTTCATATTGGAGCCAACCACATTTTCACGCGGTACACCATAGATGGTCTCGGAGAAGAGGCGCACAAAGTCCATGCCGCCGCCGGAAACGATAAAAACGCGGAAATCGTTATCCCGCAGGTAATCCAGCAGTTCGACCATTGGCCGGTAGATCACTTGTGTGTAGGGTTTGCCAAAGCGGGGATGCCGGGCTTCTGCCAGCCAGGCGGCGGAACGGGCTTCGAACTCGGCCTGGGTCTCGCCGGCGCCTGCGGCCAACATCATACCGATCAGTTCCGGAATGCGCTCGTTGCTCATGTAAGGCGCGAACCAGGCCATATCTCTCTCGGCGGCTGCCCGATAAAGCGGTTGTTCAGCCAGGGCCGAATTCTGCTGCACAACTGTTGCCAGCGCGTCCAGAATGGCAATGATTTGCACGGGCATCGGGTGCTCACACCACAGCGTGCCATCATTGTCAAAGGCAGCGATGCGCTCGGCCGGCGGCACATAGTGCGGGCCGTTTTGATCCGTGACTGCAGCCACGAAATCGAGGATGGCTTGCTTTGTCCTTGTATCCTTCCAGGAAGGCAGAATCATCGATGCACCCTTCGGGGTAATGTTATTCATGATAGTCTCCTTTTTCATTCTTTCATTCTATGGTTAATTGATTTGCACGTTATGCCTTCCGCCCGTGCTGTCGCAAGCAGCGCCTAATCAATCTTTATGATCGCACCGGGCCGCCATGTCTTGTCGAACCAGGGTTCCAACGGGCCGTATAAACGCAGGATCAGCATAAAGCCTTTACCCGATACGGTCTGTATCCAGTTCTTCACCTTGCCTTCCGGTGCTTTGGGGCCGAAGTAGATATCAAAAGATCCATCGGCGTTCTGCTCAACACCGCCGCGCTCGTTGTTAAGGCTCGGGAACTGCTGGTCGGTTTGCAGCATGGAGCGTGTCTGCGTATCGTAGAGTACGATGGACCAGAAATCCTTGGCCGGTACGTTCGGCGGCAATGTCAGCCTGTAGGTTTTGGAGCCGTCCAGGTAATCCCCATTGGCATCGCGTACCGCAGCCGCGTACTGTGAGCCGATACCCGGCCTGGCGATGGCCATTGCGGGCGTAATACCGATTGCGTTGTACATGAACTGGGTACGGGCGTCGCGATTTAACCAGTCACCAGCCATGAACTCGTGATTGCCAATGGCAAACGAGCTGAACCAGGTTCGGTCATCTTCGGGGTAGTAGTAGACCACGTCATCACGACAGGCAAAGCTCATTGAGCGAGCGACGGACGCTCCGACCTGCGCCGCCTCGTTAAGGGTATTGCGCATGCGTTTATCAGGATTGAAGGGTTGCCCCTTGATGATTCCAAGCAAAGCCAAGCGGCCCCTGCTATCTGCGTCAATAGCGTGGACATGCTCTTCCTGGACCAACGTATTAAGTTCCTCGAAAAAATGAAAATCATTGGCATGAATCGTGTTGTGGACCTTACCCGAACCGTTAATGAATTTCATGACCGGTGGCTTACTGGATTTTGCTAAAGGATAAATACGCAAATGCTTTTTAAAGCTCTCTACGGCTGGAGCGGTGTCACCATCCACCAAGAAGCCGCGCACCAGGAACCAAACGCCGAAGGTTCGCGAACGATAAACGTGATAGCCCTCCGGCACATCGCCATCGTAACCCGGCGGCAGGATGAGGTATTTACCACCCTTACCCTTGTCAGGCCCTGCATTACCGATATCGCCCACATAACGCAGCCACATATCATCAAGGATACCAAGTACGTTGGGCGGTGACTCAACTACTATAGGACCATCTGCTTTAAGGTCCATGAAGGTACTGCCATAGACTGTTTCTGTATTCCCTGTCAGCCATAGTGATTTCGAATCCATCAAGTTCTCGAAGATGACGACTTGATTAGACCTGGTGATACCCAGTTCACGATGTCCTTTCCGAAGGGCAAACATGGATGCCGCGCGCATCTCGTCCAGGAACACATCCACCCCGCGTTGAAAGTCGAGGAAGTCATAAGCCTTCTTAACAGTATCATCAGTTGGAAGACCATCAAAGAATTCCAAAGTCCCAATACGGCTCTCCAGTTTGTCGGGGATGATGATCGATTCCGGAATGTCCGTCGTCATTTTCATTTTACTCTGGCCTCACAAGACATCTGATTAAAAGGTCCTTTATAGTCGGGTGAATTTACGTTAACTACATAATCATAAAACGAAGATGCAAGCAGTGCAATCGCAAAAGTGACTGTTTTTAGTGATCTGTTTCTCATTATTTTCTCCTTTTATTTGACTTTTTCTACATCCGGCAGTTTGAAGCTCTTGTTAAAGTACGCTTTTTCCGGCCCATAAAACCGGAATAGCAAGAAGAAGTCCTCGCCTGCTGTCGGTATCCAGTTGGACTCCAGTCCAGAAGGAGCCTTTTCGCCAAAGTAAATATCGATTGTCCCATCGTCGTTCACTTTTAATGCAGATTTGTCGTATGACGACAGACCCACTATGTTGGCATCGTTGTAGATGAATGACTTGGTAGTTTTGCCGTAGGCAATGACAGACCAGAAATCCCTTGCTGGTACGTTGGCAGGCACATTGAACTTGTAGTTTTGTTTTCCGGACAATAACTCGCCGTCGGCATCGCGCATGCCAAGCACGTAGGCCGTTGCCTTGCCCAAATGTCTAGGTATAAAGGTCACCCAGTGGAACAGGCTGCCTCTTTCATCCAGCAGCAGGTATTCACATTCATCATAAACAAACCCTTCTTTAGAGGGTTGTTTGATACCCAGCCATTGACGATCCGACCAATAGATTTCGTGGGAATAGCCGGGTGTTTCAAACGTGTATTCCAAATAGGCAAAGCCATCTTTTGCCGCTTTTTCTAAGGCCTGTTTCACCTTACCTTCAGGTGCAAAAGGTTTGCCCTTTTCAATGTCAATAGAAGCAAGCATTCCGCCCATTACCTTGTCGCGTTCAAGTAGTGGCTCCTCATTAAGAAGCTCTGAGATATCTGCAAAGAAACTCAGGTCATAGACGGGCAATGTCGGAATACGCTTGTCCGCCATGTCGATGTAATTACCCTTCGGAGGGTTAGCAGCCTGGTTCAGCGGATATGCATTGATATTCTTCGCGTATTTGGCCGCTTCGCTATAGCTTGCTCCATCCAATGGAATCAGGCGCATGGCGATATAAGCACCATATAAATCCATAGGAACTGCAAAGTAGCCTTCTGTGTTTTTTCCGTCATATCCCGGTGGTAAGAACAGGTATTTGCCACCTTTTCCCTGATCAAGGCCAGCTGGACCAATATCTGCAACCGGAACCTGCCATACATCGATGGCACTACCAAAAATAGCTGTTCGTTTTGAAGCTGGTGGTATCTCAAGAACTACCGGACTATTTTTTGTGCTTATATATACC
>QENH01000067.1 GCA_003336485.1 Candidatus Methanophagales archaeon | reverse complement strand
TTCGCACTTCCGTGCTGAACCCGTCAATATCGAAGTTCACGTTGAATGCGCCTGCAGCTCCACCACCGATGTTCTCTATCTTTGCACATATCTCATTGCTCTCGCTTGCGAACAGGTAGCCACAGTTTAGTGTGATTTCTGTCACGTTTAAGTCTGGCTTATCGACCTCACAAGTGAACGTACCATCGTGCCATGTTACGTCTAACAGTGGATCGCCATTATAGTCCAGCAGTTCAGTCTCTTTAAAAAGTAGATCAGAAGTGCACTCTGCTGCTTCTTTCTCGCAGTGTAGCGTCAGGTTGGCAATCAAATGAATGCCAGGTTGTATGGGTGCCATTGGTCCCATAACGCCTATTCGAACATAATCGCCCCCGTGCGTCCAACCAGTTAACATGCTATAAGGAGTGCCAGTAAAGTCCACATTTGTTATATTGACACAGTCGGGATCAAAGTAGATGTCCATGCCAGCACCCGTAGTATCAACACTTGCATTTACCAGGATCTCTACATATGTATTCTCGCAAAATTGTGCGCTGCTATCCTCTGGTTCAAAATACACTGAATTTGCAGGGGTTGCCGCGGAAACGGATGGACTTGCGATCACTGCAACCTTTGCAGGGTTTGCCGCGGAAACGGATGGAATTGCAATCACTGCAACCAGTGCAAATACTGCCAATACACTAAACAATCCTATTTTGTTTTTCATTTTTTTCTTCTTTTTGCCTCCTATTTTTTTCATTTGACTATTTGTCAAATGTCATTATAAGGTTATCTAGGGGACTATATAAATGTTCTGATTTTATAAATTTTTATACGCTCCCAGTTACAAAATATCTGTTATGTCTTACTTATATTCACTTCATAATAACAAAAGAATGTGCCCAGAATTAAGATACAAATGTCTCCGAGAGAGCTTGAAAAGGTGAAAGGAGAATGTATTCACTTTTTTACTTGGTTTCTCACGAAAGCCATCGCTGCGTATAGCGATAATATAAAGGATAGGGGACACATAGAAGGTATGTGTAGAAGAGGGACTTAGGAGAAAGGGAGAAGGTGAGATGAAGAGAGGACATAATCTCATCCTAGTCTCATAAAAGATAGTAAGCGGCATGTAGCCGCTTATTTTTTCATACTTCCTATTACAACACCTTGCAACAGCAGTTCAAGTCATAACCTGGATCAAGGTAGCGATTGAACACTTTTCGCACATCCGACATCGTTACTTTACCATCACAGTTGACATCAGCAGCCCATGGTAGATCAAGCGGATAATTCGGATCGAGATACCGGTTGAAGACCTTTCGCACATCTGACATCGTTACTTTGCCATCGCCGTTGACATCTCCGCACATCCATATATTGGTCAGGCAGTTATTGTCTTCATCGAGCTCGTCCACGGTCTCATTGTTGTCTGCGCACACAGTTATGTTATCGCTTGGTGGCGTGTACGTCCATGTGTAGTCATCAAAGCAGCCAATGTAGCTTTCTCCGGGCGCCAGATCGACGGGTACGTGATCATACGCAACCGCCACACCATCAACATATAGCGTTGTGTTATGGCATGCAGGTGCAGTTCCATCGCCTGTGTTCGTTACGTTATAGCAAATGGTGCAGTTGTCTGGCCAGCAGAGCCACGTATCGGTGATTATGAGGTCTGGATTAGCTACCGCTTCTGTAACATACCAGGCCCACGTCTGCGTATCAGTGCCATTAGAATTCGATGCATTTGCTGTGACATTGTGCTCTCCTGCTACCATTACCTGCAGCGTGCATTTGGCTTCCCGTACACTTTCGTTCGTAAACTGAAAACTACCATTCAGATACCAGCTCACATTTACCATCTGATTTACCGTAACGTTAAATGCCCTCCAATTGCATACGGTATCGTTAACCAGGGATGGAGGCGCGAAGGAAGTGATATTTGGCGGTAATTTCCAGCCATTGTATTGTTTAATTGTCATCATTTTTACTCCTTCATTTTCCTTTTCGTGCATCCAATCAATAACATCCAATAATAGGTTATACTTTGTTTGATTAATAGTACCATCGTTATCTGAGAATTGCCAATGATGCATTAATACAACACAGATATCATAGTTATCTAAACTGGATCGAGAATCAGTTATTATTTCATCGTAGGTTCTTTGTCTATTTTGCTCCCAATCATAAAAATCTACTGTACTAGGTACATGCAACAAACCTGGGTAAGATTCTTTCCAACTATAATTATCAATGCCTATAATGGAAGAAAACTTTGTGAAACCCTTATTCTTAGTTGCTTCCAGTGTAGCTTCATTGAATGTACCATATGGCGGAATAAATGTTGTTGGGGTCATTTCCAATTCAGAATGGAATATTGCTATACCTTTTTCGAGTCTTTCCTCTGCTTCATTTTTTGTAATATTTTCAAATTCATTTAGAGTATGTTCATAACCATGCAAAGCAAGCTCTACTGTATCATATTGTTTAATTGAGTTAAGATAATTTTTAAAATTAACATCATCTCCTATCCAATATCCTTCTGTAGTATTTGGTATTACACCAATTGTTTGAGAAATATTATTTTGTATCAATACATTGGTAATATTCTTAAACGTCCGATCTACAGACCACCATGCTTGGGCATCATCATCCCTAAAAATTATTACTTTCTCATTCGTACCGTTGGAAGGTGGGAATACTTCCGTAATACTAAAATCAACCCAATAAATTCCTTCTAAATTGGATACGTTATCGATTATGGCGGTTCCTATTTCTTTAGCAGGATCATCCATTAAACTCCACCAATCTCTATCTGTTTTGTAATCATTATTAGCATCAAGATTGTAACCAATTTGAAAACCTACCTTTGAGTTCGGGAAGCTAGTAGCCCAATAATTTGCAAAATCATCAATTAGTGCATCTAAATTAAGAAAATCCAGACTGTCACTAATGAATACGATATCCTCATAATGTTCTGTGGGCATTTTATCTACATCCCAATGTTTTAAGAAAAGTTTGTAATCCAGATTGTACGATTTTACTTTATCGATCCATCTCTTAGCTTCTTCGTTTGTGACAGATCTTCCTTCTGGGTATTCTATACTTTCTAGCCACTCAATATCAATTCCAAACCCTATAACAGAAGGATGGTGCTTATACTGATCCAAAACTAAATCAATAAGTTGATCTACATTTGCATTGGCTGGTTCTACCTGTAACCAAACATTAACTCCAGCATCACCAAAAGCTTGCAGATATTTTTCGTTTTTATCTTCACTTGAAAAAACAATATTTGTATATTGTTCAGGATGTGGGAATGATAGACCACAGGTTCCATCATTAAAATCAACCCCCAATACCCATATACCAGTAGGTTCTGAATTTGGAAATTTACTTGACATTTCATTTGCAGTATTTATCCAGTAAGATGGTTCAGCCTCTTGTTGATATCCATACTCTGAAGAACGCCAACCTACCATTTTGGTATCTGATGTTGCATTTGCAATACCAAGTAGATTAAAACTTATAAAAAAGATACAGATTATGTATATAAGGAAAGTTTTTCTTCTATTTATAGCATACTTACCCATATTTACCAATCTGTTTAAATATATCATTGGACCGCACCCCTGTCACTTGACACGTAGTTACTTTTTAATTTCATATTGTTTCTTTCTATATAAATAAATACTTACCAAAGTGTAATATTTGTAGCCATCGTATGCAGCAATCCTTTGATTTTCGCAAAAAACTTTCGACACATCCCGAAAAAGCTTATAGATCTGGCTGAGTGCACATGCAGCT
>QENH01000068.1 GCA_003336485.1 Candidatus Methanophagales archaeon | reverse complement strand
GGATTGGACGATGTTGTAAGCGAGCATTTTGGCGGTGTAGGCAATATACCGGATCTCGTAGCGGGTGCGGGTGCAGAGATAATGCTCTGTTCCTGATTAGGCCCTCGTGCAATAAGCGCGTTTGAACAGTTGGGGATAGAGGTATATGTAGGTGCCAGTGGTACGGTGAGTGAAGCAATAAGCGCTTTTCAGGCAGGAAGACTCAAAGAAGCTAGTGATGCAAATGCGTGTAAAATGCACCGACATTAATGGAACGCGCAATGCAGCAAAACGGTGAACGTATGATTATTGCGGTAGCAAGTGGCAAAGGCGGTACGGGAAAGACAACAGTAGCAGTTAATCTCGCTCTGTTACTTTCGAACGTACAATTAATGGATTGCGATGTCGAAGAGCCAAATGCACACCTTTTTCTTGATCCGGTGATCGAAGAGCTAAAGCCGGCGTATACGCAGCTGCCAACGGCCAATTACGATTTGTGTGATTACTGTGGTAAGTGTGCTACGGCATGTGAATACAACGCTCTTGTTGCTCTGCCGCAAAAAGAAGTCATGGTGTTCCGAAACTTTGCCACGGCTGTGGGTTATGTTCCTTGGTATGCCCTCAAGAGAAAGAATTAAAAGCACTAAAAAGCAGGCTTGATGGGATAGAGCCACATCGAACTTATATAAATGTCCCGATAAGACCACTTGCAGAACCGTGGGCGGTACCGCCGGATAAAGAAACCATCAGACTAGCACATGCGATTCTTAGCGATGCTAATATAGTAGATATTACCGAAGAGGAGACAGGGGAATTTTCCATTGATGGATTTACAAACCCGGAAGATGCTATTTTAGCAATAATACGACGGCATCCAATGAGAGCGGAGCAGGTTATAGAAATGCTAAGAAAATTCGAGAAAGGCGATATACACGATAGCATAAAAAGGCTGGAGGAAAGCGGAGAAATAAAGAAGTTGAAATACTGGGAGAAAGTCTTCTGGCTTACAATGGCGGAAAAAAGAGGGCATGAATAATTAAATAGTTAGAAGTTATACGTTAGTTATAAGGATAAAGATTGAGCCAAATGCATTTCGGGAAGACAAAAATGGGGCAGAGAAGAATTAGCCTTAAGGTTTGTTTTGCGCATAACGATAACGCGGCACTGCTTGAAAACCTGCAATAAAAATGGTTGACGTATCACAATATAAGGACCTGTTCGTAGACGAGTCAAGAGAGCATCTGCAATGTATAAGTAGAAATCTGCTAACGTTGGAGAAAGATTTAGAGAATACAGACGCATTAAATGAAACGTTCCGGGCGGTACACACACTGAAAAGCATGGCGGCCACAATGGGATTTCCCGAGATGGAAGAGCTATCGCATGAGATGGAGAACGTGCTTGACGTCCTGAGGAAAGGGGGAGAACCAGAAGAAGGAACAGTTGATCTTTTGTTTGAATCCCTTGACGGGCTTGATACACTTGTCGAAAGTGTGGCAACCGGGGAAACGGTAAAACCTGATTTAACATCTCTTTATAAGAAACTGGGAAATATTCCGGCGGCGAAGAAAGAAGAGGTTGAACTATCAACAGTTGCAGCGGAAGGTAGCGATGCAGGAAGTGCTAGTCCTACTATACGGGTCGGTATAGAAAAGATACAGGCATTGCAGAACCTTGTAGAGGAATTATCGATAACAAAGATGAGTCTTCTTCAGATTACATCAAAATATGCCAGCCATGAACTCGATGAGATAACCGCCACAATAGACCGGCACACATCCGAATTACAGGACCGGGTACTGCAGATGCGCATGTTCCCTGTTGGATACCTATTTGACACGTTTCCAAGAGCAGTGAGGGATTTAAGCAAGAAAACGGGAAAGGAAGTGGATTTTATTGTAGTCGGCAAGGAGATAGAACTTGATCGTCTTGTGCTTGATGAGATAAATGATGCAGTACTGCATCTGTTGCGTAATGCGGTAGATCATGGTATAGAGAAACCAGAAGCTAGAAAGAACGCGGGCAAAGATGCTAAGGGGAAGGTTATCTTGAGTGCAATAAGAGAAGGGAACCATGTTGTTGTATCTGTTGAAGATGATGGCAAAGGGATAGTTATAGAAGAACTCAAAAAGGTAGCAGTGGAAAGGGAAATCATAACCCCGGAAGAGGCATCGACGATGAATGACGCAGATGTTTATGAACTTCTGAGTGCGCCCGGACTGAGCACGGCAAGAGAAATCACGGATATTTCGGGCAGAGGTGTTGGGTTTGATGTTGTGACCTCAAAGGTCAAATCGCTGGGTGGAAGCGTAAGAGTAACATCAGAAAAAGGCCGAGGTACGAACATTGAATTGCATCTGCCTTTGACTATCGCAATTATTAAAGCATTACTTGTTGGCGTGGAAGACGAAAGATATGCCATCCCTTTAGATTCTGTCCATGAAATAGTAGCAGTTGGTGAAACGGATTTGAAAAGCGTTGAAGGGCAAGAGATATTTGGATATCGAGAACATGTTCTGCCACTAGTGAGGCTGAAAAAGATCTTGGACGTACCAGGAGACAAAGATAGTATAGGTCCTGTGGTGGTAGTGGAAATAACCGATAAATTCTTCGGTATTGTAGTTGGTAAACTCCTAGGTCAGCAGGAGATAGTGGTCAAGTCATTGGAAGTCAAAGATAGGAAAGAGTTTGCTGGCGCTACAATACTCGGTGATGGCACTGTTGCACTCATCTTAGATGTGGGTGGGTTGGTGTCTGCTTAAAAATCCACCTACCTTTTTTTCAAGCAAACAATGCAAAACTCAAAGTTATGCATTTTTACTTCTTATATATCCCATCCTTCACATTAACCGGCTTAAACAATTTCCGTGCCGCACCATATAGCATCTCTGTCTTTCCCAAAACGAAAAAGCCATCTGTATTCAAGGCATTGCAGAACTCCTTGTGCAGCCTTTCATGCATAGCCCTTGAAAAATATATTGACACGTTCCTACAAAAGATCACATCAAAATGCGCAAGCGGCTTACCGGAAATCAAATCATGCTTTTCAAATTTCACAAGCCCCTTTATCTTATCACTTACCCTATATTTCCCCTGCTCAAAAACGAAATACTGTGACAACGAATCTACCCCTACATTCTTGACCTCGTCAAAAGTATATTCACCTTTCTTCGCTTTTGCCAGGCTAGCACCGTCAATATCAGTGCCATGAACAGAAATAATGAAGTTTTCTGGGTTCGCACCTAAAAAATCGTACATCAATATTGCGATAGAATACGTCTCCTCGCCGGATGCACACCCGGCACTCCAAATCCGTATTATCTTCTGCTTCTTCCTACGCTTGTCCTGAATAAGCGAGGGGATAACGTTTTCCCTGAAATTGTCAAAAACAGAAGCGTCACGAAAGAACGCGGAAACGGTTATCGTGAATGCTGCCATCAATTCCTGGTATTCCGTAGGGTCACTATTCAGAAGCTTTGCATAATCTCGGTATGAAAACAGGTTGTTCGCTCTTAACCGAATAGCAAGTCTTCTTTTTACATAAGTATCCCTGTATTGGCTGCAATCGAATCCCTTGTCTTTAAGTATCTGGCATTTTAGGACTTCAAAATCACGATCCTGATTGGGGATTAAAATTTCAGTCATGATTAATTTGACAATGTCAAATTATTTATTTATTTGTTACGCTCTCTTTAATAGCAGACTAAGGATGGGGCGATTACTCGCCCCTCCTCGTCTCAGAACGGTACGTGAAAGTTTCCCTTCATACCGCTCAAGCATTTCATAACCCTTTCTGTATCGGGCAGCAGTTTGTTTCTGTGGCATTCTGTTGTCAAAGCAACCCTTAATA
>QENH01000025.1 GCA_003336485.1 Candidatus Methanophagales archaeon | reverse complement strand
TGGGGTTGAGCTTGACGATGAAGCAAATCATTGACCCCCGCAAGAACGTCAAGCTCGTCATCATGGCCATCGTGCTTCCCCTGCTGCTCGGCTGGGTGGACGTGAACCCAATGGACATTGCCGGTTCGCTGATCGTTTTGATGCTGATTCCCCTGGCTATTGGTCTGTTCATCCTGATGCCTATTGCAGGTGAGATTGGTAAGCGCAGCCAGGCAACCTGATTGGGAGTGACCATTAGGGTAAAAGATATAGCACAAACAGTTAGCAGGGCATATTATTCAATGCACTTTTCACCTTCTTTTTAACCGATTATAAACCCTTTTCCTCAAATCAACATCGAAAAAGAGCACTCTTTTTTCTGATTTGCATTGAGTTTCTTCTCTTGTTTCAGGAAGCTATTCAACAAACGTGCTCTGTACATCTTCACCTTAATAGCTCTGCAATCTCTTCTGGCGTGGCATCTATATAATCACCGGTTTTCAGTTCTTCCTCCCCCTTCTTTAACCTTTTCAATGTCTCCTTGTCCATGAGCACTTCCAGAGTTTCAAGAATCTGGTCTATTTTCTCATGCATATCATAAATCTCTTCCACTATCTTCCTTGGTACTTGGATTGTATCCGTCTCAATGATAATAAAATATACAGTTTTAGGTTGATATATAAGTTGATATATAAAAGAATAGGCTGATAATCGTATCCAAATCTGGGTTTACACCTTCGGCACCAAATTTAGATTTTTCGTCCTCGAGTTATTGAGCAGTCACAAAAAAATGCACCTTTCATAGAATATTCCCTATACAAAGGCTTTCGCATTCTGCCACTCCTCAATGACCGCGTGAATTGTGGTGATTCTCCCAAATTTACCGATCATTGCCTCGATTCCCGCCTTCCGAAGGACATCACGCACCTGACCGGATGCCTCTGCCAGCTTCAGTTCTATCTCCTGTTCTCGAAGATCGCTATATAACTCCCCGATCATATCGGCAGCGGTGACATCAATAATCGGTGACGCTCCCAGATCGAGCACGACCAGATGAACAGGTTCTTTCTGCTGTGTGATAAGATCGGTAATTATCTCTTTTATCATCTCCGTGTTTCCGAAGACGAGCGGTGCATCAACCCGGATTATGAGCACGCCCGGAATATCCTCTTTTTCCGGTCTACGTTCGACATCACCCAAAATACTAACTGCCTTATATTAAAGAAGATGTAATTGCTTTTTATTGTCGGTCTAAAAATAAATTTAGGGATGATAAAAAAGCTATGAATATCGCTAAAGAAGAAGCAAAGAAGCTCATTGACCGATTGCCTGACCATGCAACTTGGGATGACATCATGTATGAACTGTATGTTAAGAAGAAGTTAGCAATTGCTTTGAAAGCTGCTGAAGAAGGGCATGTTCTCTCACATAATGAAGTTAAAAAGAGACTCCTTTCTCTATGAAGCTTGAATGGACTGAACCTGCTCTCTTGGACTTGGAGTGTATTCGGGATTATATTAAGAGAGATTCGGAATATTACGCAAATCGGTTTGTTGAAAGAATTATTGAAGCGGTAGAAGGTCTGGAACAGTTTCCAGAAATGGGGCGGTGGGTTCCGGAAGCAGAAGCAGAAAATATTCGCGAACTTTTGTTCCATAACTACCGAATTATCTATCGTCTGGAGACTAATAGTATTTTAATTCTTACAGTTATACACAGCGCTCGGGATTTAGCAGGGAGGTTTGATAAGCCCTGGGAGGTTATATAATCCGACATATCTCAGCGGCATGTTAACTGTTTTTTGGATTAAACCTTTTTCAAAACCTTCTTTCTAAAGAAAGAAGCTTTATCGAGAAAGCACCCTTCGGGTGCAAATCAATTGTAGCTAAGGCTAAGCATTTGATGGTTCCAATCAGATAATTTGCATCCAAAAACTTCGTTTTCTGTCGGGGGGCCCTTCTCATACCACGCGAGTCTCATTTTTCTCCCACAATTTGGACATTTTGGTGCCCATTTATTCACTTTCGTAATTTTGACATCCCGGATGTTATCTTTTCCCGCGAGATAAAATCCCGCCCCTTAAAGTTGAGATTGTCCTCGAATATTTTAGGTGTCTGACCGTGAGAGGGACATCAGTTGTAAGACAGAGGAAAACTATGATGAAGATATGTTTCGGGTGTGAAGATGTCCGGGCGCATCAGTTAGATATATTGCTAGAGGGTTATAATAATTAATGCTGAGCGAACGCAGAGTTATAGTTTATATACCTCAAAAAAGCGATTTTAAAGCGCTCTTCGAGATTGGGTTAGCGTTTTTGGAAGTTTTAATAGGTTTACGCTCTTTCTCAAATCAAAATAAGCAAGACTGCATATAAAATCCCACCCAGCAGAAATGCGGGGAACTTCCCTTCTTTCTCGCCGGGAAGTTCATTAATAAGACTATTCATAATCACTCCCCCCGAAACAAACCCGAGGATAGTGATAATAATAGGTGCAGGAAGTTCGATGCAAATCGCTATTACCCATCCTGCAAGCGAAGCAAGGGCAAGAACATTCTTGCCTCTCCGTTCGTACAACGAACCGTACTCACGAGACAGGGCATAATCTATCACTAGAAAGTGAAGCCCCATGGCAACGGCATACAGAATTAGCGAGATTGTCCCTTTCTCTGTGTCGTATACTAGCAAGTAACTGATCAGCCACGCATAGACGGCGAAACTACCTATATGGATCGCATAGACCACTCTTTCGCTTTTTCCCGCTTTTTCTTCCAGCGATTCATTTGTCCTTTTCAGACGTGACCAGGCTACCATATGCTCCAGACCGTAAAAAAACATGAACCCTATCAAAGCAGACATATACACCCGATATTCTGGAATGTGCAGGGCACGATGCGCTGTGATAAGAATGAATTCGTCTCCTGCGCTATGCAGTTCCGGAAGAAGATGGATAAAAACATAGGCTACCGACACACCGGCAGCAAAAGATAAGAATCTTCGGTGATACAACTGCCCTGGCCCGTGCAGACGTAATTTAGGACAGAAAAAGAATATTAATGCGAATAAAATCACCGCGACCAACGATCCAATAATGTGTAATGTTTCCATATTAGCCACTCCTAGAACTCTGCCACTCCTCAATGACAGCGTGAATTGTGGTGCTTCTCCCTAATTTACCGATACTTGCCTCGATTCCCGCCTTCCGGAGGACATCCCGCACCTGACCGGATGCCTCTGCCAGCTTCAGTTCTATCTCCTGTTCTCGAAGATCGCTATATAACTCCCCGATCATATCGGCAGCGGTGACATCAATAATCGGTGACGCTCCCAGATCGAGCACGACCAGATGAACAGGTTCTTTCTGCTGTGTGATAAGATCGGTAATTATCTCTTTTATCATCTCCGTGTTTCCGAAGACGAGCGGTGCATCAACCCGGATTATGAGCACGCCCGGAATATCCTCTTTTTCCGGTCTACGTTCAAAATCGCCATAAATCTCCGTGCCTGGAATACGGCCCAGCACCGCTGTATGGGGACGGGTGATCCGGTACCCGAGGTCGATAAAGGAGAGCAAAACTCCTATGAGAACCCCTGGCAGGATGCCGAACACAAGAACGCCGCCAAGGGTTGCCACCGCGATAATCAGCTCCCGCTTGCTGATATGGCCGATGCGGAAGAGCCCCTTGAAATCCACCATATTGATTACTGCCACGATGATCAGAGCGGCAAGGATCGTTTCCGGCAGGTTATAGAAAAACCCGGTGAAAAACATGACTACGATTGCCGCCGCTAGCGCTGCAACGGCACCGGCAAGCTGTGTTCTCGCACCGGAGCGGTCGCTGACTGCCGATTTGCTAAAACTACCGGCAATGGGGTAACCTTGAAAAAGCCCGGTAGATAT
>QENH01000024.1 GCA_003336485.1 Candidatus Methanophagales archaeon | reverse complement strand
CGGTGAATTAGAGATTGCGGAAAAGGATAAAAAGAGAATAGTCTACCAAATAGAGGGCGCGAAGATAGAACTTGAAGATGAAAAGCCGGACAAGAAATCAATTGCTGAAAGCATTAAAAAGACCAACGAGATTTTGAACGAAGCAAAAACAACCGGTGAAACTCTGAAGGATATTGGGGTCTTGGTTGGTAAAGCAGCCGCATGGTTGGGTACGACTGCCGCGAAATTAGGCTGGATGTTTTAGCCGGTTTGAAAGTACAATGACTGAAGAAAAACCAAAGTATAAAATAGAAAAACAAGAAGCTCAGCGGGATATTTACCAAGCTGGTAGAGACATTATCATCCATCCGCCTTCTGAGAAGGAGAAACTCACCTTCCCTTCTCCACCCAGTCTCCACAACCAAACCCCGCCCGAACCCAACTTTGTTGGTCGTAAAGAGATGCTTGAAACTATCACCGACTGGTACACTAATCCGGAAGTGCGGATTGGAGCATTCATTGGCTGGGGCGGCGTAGGCAAATCAGCCATTGTGCGTAAGTGGTACGATACTCTGGACTCTAACGCTATCAAGCCGGATGGTATCTTCTGGTGGGGTTTTTATCGTAACGCTTATCTTGAACAATTTCTGAATGCACTGTTACGATATGTTAGTCAAGGGCAAATAGAGCCGGAAACAATAAAAAGCACATGGGAAAAGATAGAACGGATTAAGGAGTATATTCATCAAGGAGCCTACTTAGTCATACTGGACGGGCTTGAGCAGATGCAAAAATCAGCATCTGGGGACGAATTTGGAAAGATGATACATCGCGAATGTACGGAACTGCTCCATTATTTAGCGGATGTCCCTAAAGCAAACGGTCTGTGTTTGATTACGACCCGTTATCCATTGCCGGATATTAAAAATTATGAAGGCGTTAAATTTCAAAAGAAAGAGGTAGACCGCTTGGAGCTTAAGGATGCAAGGGCTTTGTTTAAAACTGTAGGGGTTAAAGGCAGCCAGGAGGTGATAGATTCGGTTATCGAGGAGTATAATGGACATGCCTTGAGTTTGGGCCTTCTCTCTAAGTACTTGGTTGAAGACTTTGGTGGAGATATAAACAAGGCAAAGGATATACCACCGTTTCATTCAGATAAAGAAGCTGGTGGTAAAGCTCACCGCATCCTTTTGTGGTATAAGGAGCAGCTCAGTGAAAAACAGCAAGCGTATATGAAATTTTTTTCCCTGTTTAGAAGCGCGGTGCGTGAGGAGGACTTTGAAGGGCTGTTTCGAGCTGAGATGGAGACGAAAATGAATCAGACATTGCGAGAAATGTCTGACTTCTCATTCAAACGCATGGTCGATAACCTGTGTGATAGGCGGCTCATTTCTAAGGGGCAAGAGGATACCTACTCCACTCATCCCTTGATAAAGAACTACTTTGAATCCATATTTGATGAAGAAGAGAAGAAGCTATGCCATAAATGCATCTACCACTACTTTGGCGAATATGCGCCTGAGCAGCCTGAAACATTAGAGGGGATGCAGCCGTTATTTGAGCAGGTCTATCACGGCTGCGCCGCCGGGCTTTATGATGAGGTACTTTATGATGTTCATTGGGAGAACATATACAGAATGGGAGAATATTTTATTTGCCATAAACTTGGTGCTTGGGAAACCGACATCTCTCTTGTAAAAACCTTCTTTCTGGAAGGTGATCTTTCACAAATGCCGCTTGTAAGTAAAAAGAACGACCAAAGCTGGCTCCTGAATGAAGCAGGACTGACACTTCTTGCCACAGGCAGACCAAAAGAGGCTGAAGAACTATTCATAACCTCAGTTCAACGGTATATCAAAGACAAAGAGGGGAAAAAAGCCTCTACGGGTTATAATAACTTAGCTGACCTTCAATTTCGAACTGGTGAACTTGAGTCTGGACTTGAGAGTGCTAGAACGGCACTTGATACAGCAGAGAAAGCAAAGACTGATCCGTATATCGTGAATTCAAAAGCATTTCTTGCTTGGATTCTTCATCTATTAGGCAAAGGCGAAGAAGCAGAAAAGGCGTTCAGGGAGGCAGATGAGCTTGAAGGAAAGATCAGTGGTTATCGGCTTTATAGTGGGTATGGAATTTTATATGCAGATTTCTTCCTCTCAATCAAGAGAATTGATGAAGCATTTGAACTAGCAAAACAAAACCTTGAGATTTGTCAAAGAAATAATTGGACAAATGACATTTCAAGATGTCACCGCTGCCTGGGAGCTATTGAAAGGATAAAAGGAAACCATAAAGATGCTGAAATTCATCTTCAAAATGCCCTTGAAATTGCTCGCAAGGTTGGCATGCCCGCACTTGAAATCGAAGCCCTGCTTGAGTCCGGCAGGCTGCAATTAGATATGGGGAGGCATGAAGAAGCTATTCGTGCTGCAAAAGAAGTCCTGAAGATTTGTAACCGGACAGGCTTTAAGCTCTATGAGCCTGAGGCGGAGATAGTTTTAGTAAAGGTAGATATGGCTCTAAACGATCTTGAGCAAGCCAAAACCCTTGCCCATTCCGCATACGAAAAAGCGATTGGTATGAAGTACCGCTGGGCAGAAGGTGACGCGGCGCATTTGCTCGGAGAAATATATTTGGCGGTGGGTGATAAAGTGAAAGCAGGAGAGTGGCTGGAGAAAGCGGTTGCATGCAGGAAAGAGATTTTGGATCCAGAAGTGAAAGACTCGGAAAGGATGCTTAAAAGTTTATAACAAAAACCAAATTATATTATAAGTGAGAACGATGGCGGGAAAAATTAAAGCAAGAATAGTTATTGGTGATAGAATGAGAAGATAAAAAATGATGAAGATGTTGATAAAGAATGAGCAAACATATGAATAACGAAAAAGGTTCAGACAAAGAGATGGATATCTTAAACAAACTTGCAGATAATATAAGAACTATTAGGAAGTTCGGTGTCAAGAGAATAGGTCTATTCGGATCCGCGGTAAGGGGAGAACTGAAAATGGGGAGTGATTTAGACATATTAGTTAAATTCGAAGAAGAAGGCGAAAAATTTTCCAATTTAATGAATCTATACTTTTATCTTCAAGATTTATTGAGTATAAAAGTCGATTTAGTTACTCCAGAAAGTATAAGCCCTTATATAGCCCCTTATATTCTAAAGGAGGTGAACTATATTGAAGAACCATCTTGAATATTTAAAACACATAAGAGATGAGTGCGAGTATTTAGTGGAGATGTCAAAGGGGCTATATTATGAAAAATTTGTTGATAATGAGACACTAAAAAGAGCTTTTGTTAGAAGTTTAGAAATAATAGGTGAAGCGACGAAGAAGATTCCAGAAATAGATGAAATAAATGAACCCACACTTGATAACCGACCTCCTGAATAAACAGAACGTCTTTGCCGTTGTTGGCGTCTCGAAAAACCCTGCGAAATATGGTCATCAGGTATATATTGACCTGAAAGAAGCAGGTTATGTAGTTTACGCAGTGAACCCAACAATAGACGAAGTCTTAGGTGATAGATGCTATCATTCGCTGAGCGAACTGCCCGAAATGCCAGACGTTGTAGATACCGTAGTCCCGCCCGCGGTAACCGAAAGGGTAGTAACGGAATGCAAAGAATTGGGAATAGCGCGAGTATGGATGCAACCTGGTTCAGAATCCGAAAAGGCGATAAATTTTTGTGTTGCAAACAACATAAAAGTAGTGCATGACGTATGTGTGATGATAAAGAGAAGAGAATGAGAAGCTTGTCAAGTAGGGCTCATAGTCAACCTTCTATTGGTGTATTGGCTCCGCGGTTTCTATGAGCCCCCCCACAGAACCGGACATGAAGTTTTCCCTCATCCGGCTCTTCAGGAGTACATCCTCTACTTTTGTTTTGATAGGGCATAGAAATGATATATCTTCGGTTTTGGCAATGGATTGAAAGAGAGAAAACGATTGAATTGCCCC
>QENH01000069.1 GCA_003336485.1 Candidatus Methanophagales archaeon | reverse complement strand
TAAACTCATCCTTCTCCTGATTCCTGCTCCTTCCTTCAAATTTGTATTTCTCCGGCATGATTGACGATAGCACTCCAAAATATTTCTTTGCCGTCATACCTTCTATACCCAGCATCGTCTGTCTTCGTGCTTCGATTGTGCCTTTTAAACCTTTCATTCGCTCTTGCAATGGCTCTATCCCAGTTATGGACCTTTCCAACTCGTCTTTCTTATCAGAACGGGTCTTCTTCAATCTCTTCAATAACTCTATTTGATTGCATCCGTGGAGATATACGCAGCCGTGGTGATTAAAATGCTGTCTACTTTAGTAACGGAAACTTCAAATACCTTCTCCTCTTTCCGCACTAAAAAGCAGTTCCCCTTCTTCCTCAGGTAAGACCCATAGGTGTTGATTACCAATTGCATTTTTACCGTAACTCCGCTGTTACGTTTGTAATATCCTAGAATTATACTGCTTCTCTTTTCTGTGCAGGATCCTTCTACCCTTTCTCTTCCAACCTACTCTTACCCCTCAAATACACCGTTACTATCCCTGCTTTTGTCAATTTCCGCTTTAATGGCTCATCAATTGTAAGGACAGCAGCGTTTTTCTTTACTGCTACCCCTACAATCAGATCGTCGGTATTCATTCCGCCCACATCCGCCACATCTAACGTCACCTTGCATCTACCCGGTATTTGTTCTTGCTCGGGAGTATTATGCTGCAGATAGCGAAGCAATATTGAATAGCCGACATTTGCTGCTCGCTTATCTTTGCCTTTTAAATCCAGTCTTAACCGATCTAATTCGTTCATCACCGCCTTCAGCACGATTATATGCCGATAGCCCAGCCGCTCCAACTCTTCAAATATATCAACGCCAAATCTGCCGGGTATAAATAGCGCGTTCGTATCCACCAACACTTCCTTTATCAACACTTTCTTCTTTATTTATGGGGCCGCGGAGATTTGAACTCCGGTCACCAGCTCCCCGAGCTGGGAGGATAACCTGGCTACCCTACGGCCCCACTCTTTTTATTTATTGTATATAAACTATATTATTTCTTTGGTAAAGCGCAAAAAAATATTTATAAAATGGACATGCATGACAGAAAACGGCTAAAGGAAGTAAAAGGCGTTAGAATAGCTGCGAATACGAGTGTAGATGGGCTTGTAAGAGAGCTAAGAGATTGTGCCTTCGGTGCTGGTAGGCTGGCAGAAGCAGTAGACATATATGAGAGCATGCTGAAAGAGGATACGACAAAATTTTTGGGCATTGCCGGTGCTATGGTCCCTGCTGGGATGCGGAATGTGATAGCAGATATGATACGGGAGGGATACGTGGACGTGGTGGTAACGACAGGTGCAAATCTAGTGCATGACATCATAGAAGCTCTTGGCGAACATCATTATAAAATAGTTGAGGATGCGGACATCGCAGTAGATGATGTAGGGCTGAGAGAGCAGGGCAGGGATAGGATATATGATGTGATTGTGCATGACGATGCATTTGCAAGATTAGAGGATTTTTTAAGGGGCGTCTTCGATAAGCTTGCTCGAGAAGATGAGAATAAAAGTTATAGTATAACGGAACTGCTAAAAGAGATAGGAGAAAATATCACGGATAGTGATTCTATTCTGCGATGTGCAGTAGCGAGAGGAGTGCCGATTTTTTGTCCTGCAATTGCCGACTCTATGATTGGACTCCATGCGTGGATATATAAACAGATGAGTCCATTGAAAGTAGACGTATTCGATGACATGAAGGAATTGATAGGTATCTTCTGCGATGCGAAGCGCACAGGTGCGATAATACTCGGTGGTGGTGTGCCAAAGAACTTCATATTCCAATCCGCACTGGTAGCACCAGCACGGGATGATGGTCGAGAAGGTTTCGACTTCGCGATACAGATAACAACTAATACGCCTGAAGATGGTAGCTTGAGTGGTGCGACCTTAGAGGAAGCGAAATCGTGGGGTAAGGTCGGTAGTAACGCGAAAGCAGTTACTGTTTATTGCGATGCCACAATCGCATTGCCGATTATCATGACCGCAGTACACGAGCGGGTAGACCACAAAAGAGCTCCAAAAAAACACTTCTAGCTGGTAAACTATTCATTGTGTGTTCCCTGAGAGGGGATAGTGGCAGGATAAAAGGCTATGTCCGCTTTACAAATGGTACTCTGATGGGATGCATGTTGGAGTTATTTAACATAAATTTAAATTCATGAATGATTTATAGCTCTATGTGCGTGCGAAAGTGAGAAGGTGCCAGGGTGGCAGAGTGGACAAATGCGGTGGCCTCGAGAGCCATTGTCCCTTTTGGGACGCTCAGGTTCAAATCCTGACCCTGGCGTAAGGTTCGTTTTGGCGCTTTAATTCAGCCGCACATAATTAAGATAGTACTATCGCCCATATAAGTAGCGTTACACATCTTGCGAGCTCATTTGAAGCACCCATGACATCACCACTTACGGTACCGAATTTCTTCTTCGCTATCCAAACGACAACGAATGCAACTACAATGCCGGCAAAAGCGATAAAGAAACGAAAAGGCACAGTAAAAATAGTGCAAATTAAAGCAATGAGCGCGGAAGAAAGAAGAGCAACTACGTATCCCGACCAGGTAGAAGAGCGTATAAACAAAGCGCCCATCCCATCCCCGTCTTCAAATCTTTTGCCCACCATCATGCATGTATTCATGCTTATCTTCGCTGAAACCTCTGCTATTATGAATACAGAAGCGAAGGTGTAATATGCGCACAAATTACTGTCGAAAGTAGTCGCGCATACTGTCTCAATAGCAAATAAACTCACGAGCAGCAGAAAGATAACAGCGAATAAACCCGCTATCCCTATCTTAACGTCCTTCATCGCTTTTCGCTTCTCGCTTCTGCTGCCTCTTGCCATTACCCCGTCGAAGAAATCCGCTACTCCGTCCAGGTGGATCAAACCAGAGATAAGATAAATGGCGAGAAGCGTGAACAAGGAAGCGATTACGGGTACTAAGAACATAAAAGAGACAAAAGCTACCACTGAGACGAGAAAGCCAATTACTACTGCTGCGAACGGGAAGAGGTAAGTTCGGGCTGCCACTTCTTCTAGCTTCACCTCTTCCCTTATCGGTATCTGAGTCAAGAAGCTGATTATATCGAGCATTATTTAACCCTTTCTTCCAACCGGCATTATACATAACGGATTTTCGCGCTCGCCAAGATTAACGATTTTCGCGACTTTTGTGTCATTAAAAGCGCCAATGGCTACCGTGCCGAGGTCTAATGAGACAGCTTGCAAATAAACGTTCTGTGCTGCATGTCCTGCCTCCATGTGCGCATATCTAATTCCCCTTTCTCCGTACTTCCCTGTCGTTCGCTCATAAACGGCAGTGAATACGATAGCTATTGCACCGTCTCTTACGCATTCCTGTCCAAGAGCAGCATCTGCAAGTTCAGCTCTTATATCACCGTCCGTAACTTTTTCCAGGTCGTGCTCTTCTGGTCTATACCGGTAAACGCCTTTGTTAACGCCTTCTACGTCACCTACAACTAAGTATAACTCAATGGGGTACAGCGCCCCCGCAGAAGGTGCTGTTCTTCCGCCCCAGGGGGCAGTGATACCCTGAGCAGCCCATAATAGCTGTGATACCTCTTCGATGGTTAATGCATCGCCCGAATAAGTTCTTATTGACCTTCTTTGCGATAATGCCGTTTCAACAGAGGTGTTACTCGTATTGCATGGTTCAGACAGTTTTATTCTTTCGCCCATATCTTGCTGTTCTTCCTTTTCTATGAGTTCTGTGGGTCTATGAAAAATGGAATAAGAAAGCGATGTTGTCGTTAGTAATACAAATACTATAATTACTATGGTTTTAGTAGTCATTTTGGCTTTTGCTTTTCAAATTTACCTACCTATCGTGTTTTTCGATATCTTTTATGAACACTCTTACCGCTTTCTTCAGTTCTACAACATACGGCACATCTTCAACTACTCAGGTCCACTATTCCTGCTATCGCCATCTTCTCGATATGTACCTTACGCACGGTGAACTGACGAA
>QENH01000070.1 GCA_003336485.1 Candidatus Methanophagales archaeon | reverse complement strand
AATCGTCGTATGCCAAGTTCCGATATAAATCCCATCATTATCACGATTCAACATGAACACGGTTGAGACATCTTCTCCGTCTTTACTGACGATGCATTTAACATCGCGTACCCCTGAAAGATCATCAACGACTTTCGCAGAGATATTTATAGGCGTTCCGGGCTCTGCATATGTTGGATTTACCGCTATATTTGAGATGATGGGTGCTTTTGTATCCGTAGACTCACCCGTAGAATATTCAACATACAGTTTTGGTGCTTCATATTCGGCATCTTCAAAAGCGGCAAAGTATTGATTCTCGGAGCCTTCTTCTGCAATATCCAAAAAGATCATGATATGTGCTCCCACGGAATAGTCGTAAGAATCCACCAGTTCCTGAATCACACTTGAAATGTCTGTTGAATTTTCACTTTTGCCCGCATTCCATGACGATGCGTACCAATTATCCGAAGATGCTGTTCTCTTGCGTGCATAGAAATCAGAAGAAGTTGTGGGCGCGGCAGGATCAGCAGCGTCAGCCGCAGATATGTGCACCATAGGTCCTGCCGGGTTAGTCACTGCCGGAACAACGCTAATATACGCTTTTGTTATCGTTGCGTTTGACGGGATCTTCAGATCGGGAAACCGCAAGAAAGCGGTGAATTTGAGGTCTGTTCCTATCGTGATGGCTTTTGAATCAGCGCTAAAGTATTCTGGAGTGCGAGCAGCGAAACCGTCATCTGCGCCTGCGGTTATTTGAGCGGCTATTTCGCCCGTTCCGCCGGCACCATAAAGCTCGAACTTCTGGATTCTGTGATTCCTTGTATCCGCGACATAAACATTGCCACTGCTATCTACTGCTATGGCACAAGGCCAATAAAACTCACCATCACCCTCCCCACGACTCCACCATTTGGTAATGAAGTTACCCTCTGAGTCAAACTTCTGGATTCTATTATTCAATGCATCAACCACGTACACATTGCCACTACTATCTACTGCTATGTCCCGAGGCACTTCAAATTCACCATCACCTTCCCCACGACTTCCCCATTTGGTGATGAAGTCACCATCTGAGTTAAACTTCTGTATTCTATCATTAAGCAGATCAACCACGTACACATTGCCACTGCCATCTACTGCTATGCCTCCAAGAGACTGAAACTCCCCATCCGCTGTACCAGAACTGCCCCAGGTAGTAATGAAGTTGCCATAAGAGTCAAATTTCTGTATTCTGTCATTGCTGGAATCAGCGAGAAAAACATTGCCACTGCTATCTACTGCTATGCCCTCTGGAGCTCCAAACTTACCTTCGCCATTACCCGAACTACCCCATTTGGTGATGAAGTTACCGCTAGAGTCAAACTTCTGGATTCTGTAGTTGCCTGTATCAGCGACATACACATTGCCTCCACTATCCACTGCTATGCCCAAGGGCAAATCAAACTTGCCATCACCAGTACCAAAACTGCCCCATTTGGTGATGAAGTTACCGCTAGAGTCAAACTTCTGGATTCTGTTATTCCATGTATCGACGACATAGACATTGCCACTGCTATCTACTGCTATGCCCTGAGGTTGACTAAAGTACCAGGGCTGAGGTAATTCGGGCCACATGGTAACAAATGTGTACTCCTCTTCTGCACCGGCACCCGTTGTGAACAGCGCAAGCGCAAAAACAACAAAAATCGTTGCTATGCTCACATACACCATTTTCTTATTATCCATTTTTATGTTGTTCCTTTATAATTCCAATCCGCCTCCTGTAGACTCACCCGTAGAATACTCAATGAACAGTTTTGGCGCTTCATATTCGGCATTTTCAAAAGCGCCAAAGTATTGATTTTCGGTGCCCCCTCCCACAATATCCAAAAAGATCATGATAGGTGCACCTGTAGAATAGTCATAAGAATCCACCAGTTCCTGGATCACATTTGATATGTCAGTTGAATTTTCACTTTCGCCGGCAGTCCATGAGGATGCGTCCCAATTAACAGAGGATGCTGTTCTCTTGCGTGCATAGAAGTCCGAAGAAGTTGCAGGCGCGGCGGGATTGGCAGCGTCAGCCGCAGAGATGTTCACCATAGGTCCTGCCGGGTTTGTCACTGCTGGAACAACGGAAATATACGCTTTTGTTATCGTTGCGTTCGCCGGGATCTTCAGATCGGAAAACCGCAAGAAAGCGTCGAATTTGAGGTCTGTTCCTATCGTGATGCCTGTTGAATCTGCGCGGAAAACTTCTGGCGTGCGAGCAACGAAACCGTCATCGGCGCCTGCGGTTATTTGAGCGGCTATTACTCCACCACTCGTTCCACCTACGCGATAAAACTCAAACAGATCTATCAGTGGATAGATATCGCTCTCGGAATCTATATTGTAAGGTGTATCGCCGATTCCATCACCGTTTTCATCGTGTCCCGAATAATCATCCCAGTAGTTGCCTAAATGGCTTGTGTACGTATTGCCATTGTAGGTGTAGGTTATTTTTGAACTGGAGTTCCATAAGTTGGTTGAAAGCACGGAATGAAGGTTATCCGTGTTATCTATGAAATTATTCAGATATAACTTGTTGTTACTCGAATAATTGCTTACACCAAGTCTCATCAGCCATATATTTGCTTCACCTGATAGATCTGTATTTTCGGCTGAAAGATATGCTATTTTTTCGCCATCCGGACTCCAAATAGGTTGAAGATTATAAGATGCTCCTGTTGTTAGTTGTGTCTTCATAGTTCCATCAGCATTTATAACAAAAATATGGTAGGGTAGCCCAGCCCGAAAAGCTAATTTTGTTCCATCAGGACTCCATGACGCTTCTCTCACCCTCACCGCTCCCGTAGACAATCTTTTTTTATTTGAGCCATTTTCGTCCATTACCCAGATTTCAAGCCATTTACTGCCTGTAAATTTATTGTATGCTATTTTACTTCCATCAGGACTAATTAAAGGATCTGTTTCTTGCGATATATCTGTAGTTAATTGTCTCTTATTACCGCCATCAAGGTCTATTATCCAAATATCCCAATTGTAATTTCCCATATATTTTTCGTATGCTATCTTTCCCGTATGACTTAATGAGTAACTTCTCTCTATGTTTGCATCACTTGTTAGCTGTATCTTCCCTGTACCGTCTGCGTTCATTATCCAAATATCTACGTTATGAGTCTCGTAGCCTCCACTTTCTGTTTCATATAGTACCTTTGTCCCATCGGGACTCCAAGAAGCAAACGCCTGCAGAGTTGGATCAGTAGTTAATTGTGTTTTATTACTACCATCTGCGTTCATGACCCAGATATCTGGAGGTTTATAAATCTCGTATCCTCCAGTTGTATATAATATTTTTGTTCCGTCAGGACTCCAAATAGGATCATCCTGCCATAACGGAGAAGATGTTAACTGCATCGTTCCTTCGTTTGTTACTGCAGAATATCCCATATAGATGTAAATGCCATAGTAATTGTTCGATACGTTGTTACCCGATATATTGCAGTAATCCGCATAGTGCAGACATATTCCAGCATTTGGATTTTCTGTTGCGCCTTTCACCGTGAACCCATTTATAGTTACATAATCCGCAGTAACCTCAAAGACATGATCATTTGAATTTGCAGCCTGAACAATCGTTGTCCCTGCGCCGTTATCAGAACGGATCGTTAAATGCGGTTTGTTCACAACCACATTCTCTGTATATCCCCCATCTCTTACGATTATAAATGCTCCAGATTTAGCAGCATCTACCGCTCGTTTAATCGTAGGATAAACATCAGGCACGTAAATTACAGTTGAAGACAAAGCGAAACACGAATCCGAATGACTTGAAACGCTATTCTGTGCAGTATTACTATTCATTGCAATAGCAGGTATTGCACTCATCAAAATCGCAAAGATAACAAAACAATTCAAGACAGTCTTTATCGCCGCCTTCTCAACCATCCTTTTTTTTCACCACGCCTACGATTTTAGCCGAATTTGAACTAACTGATACCAATGTTAGATTGTAAAAGCGGTATTTAAAACTTTCGAGTGGTTTGAATTTATTTCAAGCCAATATAGGAAACATATTTAGAAAGAGGAA
>QENH01000071.1 GCA_003336485.1 Candidatus Methanophagales archaeon | reverse complement strand
TTGCTATTCGTGTACCAAAAAATCGGTATCGTGCAATGGCATATGCTGTTGGAATGGAAACGGCCAAACAAAGCAGGGTGGATATTATTGCGGTTAGCAGACCTAAGAGAAAAGCAAAGCGTATCTCCTCACTTTGAATATTTGATAGCAAGCTCTGTGGGCAGTATCTTTGAATACCCAGGACGTGAGCAGGTCCTGCGGCTGTGGTCCCGTAAAGAACAATTGGTTTCCCGGATGATAAGATTTCGTTGTATGTGTTATTGACAAAAATTGATCCTGTCGTCACGATCAAATCACACCACAGACCGATTTCCGGTGCCGCGGAAGGGCTTTCTATTGCCACGCCGTTTCTTTTAGACTTGATATAATCAGGATCCATGTCTGTGTACGCCTGACCTCTGGAATCGAAGATGATGGCTTCCATTAGCTTCTCCTTTCCCTTCTGTATCGGATAATCCTTTTCTTTCTGATCACCAAGGGTGTCCTGGATTTTTAGTGGGCCTGCAAATACCTTTACTTCTGTCTCTAATCCAACCTCAGTACCTATCTCCGCTAACACTTTCCGCATACGTGCATAAACGTAGTTGCTATCAAGCATATGGCTCAAATCCATTTTTCTCCCACATCACAAGATTATTCGTCACGGATAAAATCATGTATCCAGCTCTGAATCTCATCAATATTATCTTCGTATTTTATCGCGCCTTCTAGTTCGATATCGCCGACAGAAATCTTGGGGATCTCTTCCTGTTTATGACCTTCTACAAGTATCAGATCAGGATGCACGATTTTATTCAGAATATCCGCAATCTCCTTTAGTTCCATCCCTTTCTTGAAGATAAACGCGGTCTCATCCGGAGAAGAAGCGACTACTACACTTGCACCTGCTTGTCCATGTTTCCAGGTATCTTTTCCCGCTGTATCAATCGAGAACCTCTTTGGGATGTTTTTTATTGTCACTACTTTGTATCCATCATTCTTCAGCCACTTGATCAATTTCTCCATCAAAGTCGTCTTTCCGCTATTGTGATGTCCACAGATTCCGATTAGGTTATTCATTCTAAGTCTCCATCACCAGAAACTCAATCGCATCCTCAAACTGCTTCACCTTACCGCCACCCTGTGCTATTTTCGTCATCATCCTTTCCTCGTCCACCACCTTTAGCCCGGCAAGCATGTCAACGCCGTAATCAAATAAAACAGGTGACATCGGCGTGCTCGGACCGATAATAATTGTAAGTCCATGACTCAGCTCCAATAATCGCTCAATTGACTTGTTGACGACTGCGGAACTCGTTATTACGGCGATGTCCGCTTTTGGTATGAAATATTCAGATGCGGTATCTATAATATCGCCCTTTTGTGGTTGCTTCTCGATTACCCATAGCTCATCAGCGAGTTTACGCAGTTTTTCAACCTTCGGAAAATGCCCAACCATCGCTATCTTCTTGCCAGCTGCGTTATCGAGCAGGAAATCGAGCATGTTCAATTCTTTCCCTCTCGGCTCGATCAAGGAGTTAATTGCCGCGAGTCCGATACCTGCTTCGATCATGTTCCACGATTTGGCATATTCCGCTAGTTCAAGAGCGGTTTTTTCATTCAGTTGCCCTAAATCATGCACCACATAATCATGTAGCGCCCCCAAATTCTTCGCGACACCGCAGTTTCTGCTCAAAACGCCTATCCACGCATAGCCAACGTGCACATCTCGCACACCCGTATCTTTATCCCTCACATCAGAAATCAAATCGTCTATCAGCTTCATGATTATACCTCTGCCGTCAACAGATATATATTTTTCTTTTTTTTAAGTAAAGTATATCTGTTTGACTTATAACCTAACAAAGAAAGATGACAAAGATGGATACGGATGTGACGACACTTACCGAGAGGCAGATGGAAGTGTTGAAACTCAGGAACGAAGGATATTCACAGGCCGAGATCGCGAAAAAATTCGGGAAGACAAAGCAGAATATCTCTACAATAGAGAAAATGGCATGGTCAAATGTGAAGAAAGCCGAAAATACGCTAAAATTCGTTAAACTGCTTGAAGCTCCGATATGGTTTAGCGTGGATGAAAACACCGATTTGGATGACGTTGTTAGAATGATCTACTCGGAAGCGGATAGAGCAAAGATACACATAGCCTATGATCGTCTCTCACTCGCTGCGAAGATCCGAAAAGAGCTTATGGATAAGATAAAACATCGGCTCATACTAAAGGGTTTTGAAATAGGAATAAATAAGGCCGGTGAGATGATTCTAGTATAATTCACCGCACCGCATAATACCGATCTCCGAAGCAATACTTGCATTTCTCTTCGCTTTTTTCTGGTATAAACGGCTCGCCACATTCTACACACAATACGACTCCCTTATTCACCTTTTGTGGAATCGCAACACGCACATACACAAAAGAAAGTAGATCCCTACCAGCTTTTAGTATTTCCGCCATAACTTCTCGATGTGCAACTTCTCTCTCGTTGAGATACCATGCGTGTATTACCGGATTTTTTATCGTCTTCTTCGGGTCTAAAATAATGCGAATACCATTGGGATCGTCCCTTTTTGTCATACTGAGGGCCATTTTACCGTAATCCGCGATACGTAGTCTCTTATTCCCAATGGTGCAATTTGCAAGCGCGGTTGCCGCGTCCGGAAGGCATTTGGTGGTTTCCGCGGTCACAAAAAGGTCATCTTCCAACTGGCAGCCCAAAATCGCACATGCATGATTCAACATGAAAACACCAATTGATGCACCTGCGCTTAAAAACCCATCGAATTCTATGACCTTCCTCAACTGCTCCTTTAATCGCTCATCATCCACGTTTCCTAGATCAATATCGGGCTCTTCTTGTACTGTTGCTTCGCTCAAAAATAGTACCTCGTAATCAGGGACTCTGTATCGAGAACTTCCTCGTGAGACGCTTCAACCCTTGCAGTCATCCCTTTATAATACGGCGAGCCACTGCCCAGAGTATTCGAGCTGATAATCGTATTTGCCCAGGGGCCTCGTGGGATGAACGCTTCTCCAACGCTTACGCCCTCGTCTATTCTCGCATATACCGTTCGTTTAACTCATGACCTCGTAACATTGCCCTCATAGCACTAAATAAAGGTATATCGTATCCCGGCCGCACTTTAACGTAAAGATCCGCCTGTTTTGCGGTATTCGTAAACCGTGGGTCCGCAACAATTATCTTTCTGTCATTTTGCCCTCTCTTTCTGAAGAAGCCCATAGGAAATACGGACCTTTTGCTCTCATGGCAAGGATGCGACTCCAGCGGATTGGTTCCCCAGAATACAACCGTATCCGCTCTGTTCTTCATCTGTCCAATCGTGCAGGACGGTACGCCTCTTTGCTGTATCCCAAGAACTGTAGGTCCGTGACACATGGATGCGTTATTATCCACAATTCCGCCGAGATACTCTGCTATATCTATGCCAACCTTCATTGCCTCTATCGAAGTCTCAGAGCCCATGTATATGAGTGGTCGCCGTGCATCTTTTAACATGCCTGCTGTGCACTTTATTGCCGCTTCCC
The DNA here is from genome assembly GCA_003336485.1 of Candidatus Methanophagales archaeon. GTDB lineage: Archaea > Halobacteriota > Syntropharchaeia > Alkanophagales > Methanospirareceae > Methanophaga. The sequence goes on along the minus strand of QENH01000071.1, from coordinate 529 downwards.
AGTCAACAACATCCCCATCTATCGTGGGCGCAATGATTCGATGATCGCTTATAAGCTCCTGAAACTTCGCATCACCCATTAAACAAGCGTTGTGCGTTATTACTTCGCCTTCTTTCAGCTCAACTCTGATGTCGTCACAGGCCATACCACAAACCGGGCAGATTATAAAAGCTTTTCTGTTTTTTCGTATCGAAAGTATTTAAATATGGCCGTCTATATAGAACTCAGGTGATAAAAATGCCAATAAGCGCAAGGAATAGAATGGCTGGTGTTGTAAAGGCGATAGAGAAAGGCGAAGTTGCATCTACCGTAAAAATCGAGATCTCTAAGCCCGCTGTCATCACTGCGATGATAACAAAAGAGGCGGCGGAAGAGCTTGGCTTGAAAGAAGGCGATAAAGTAGAAGCAGTGATAAAAGCAACAGAGGTAATGGTGTCAAAGGACTAAAAAAGCTTTCTTCCAAAAAGATTTAAAAGCATATGATCTCATTTTTTTGTAACAAGCATAGCCTATGAAATGAAAAATATGC
>QENH01000072.1 GCA_003336485.1 Candidatus Methanophagales archaeon | reverse complement strand
GCGTTGAACAAAGCATGCATGATGATTGGGCGGAATACGCTCGTTACAAGCCTAACAACGATGGCAGCATTCTCCTCGCTGGCGCTTGCACCTATTCGTATGGTCGCGGAGTATGGAATCATGTCCTTCATCGCCATATCTTTCTCCGCACTCTCCGTATTTCTCTTTATACCATCTCTGCTCATGCTCGAAGAGCGAATTGGATGGGGGAGCAGGCAACTGGACTTTTCAAGGGTCGTGCATGCGCTCGGCACAGAGAGACTCATTCCAAGGACAATGGAAAAAGTCGCGCATTTATCGCTAAAACGGTCTGTTGTAGCGATAGTTATCATCGCAGTCACGCTAATTCCAATCTTTGCCGGAATGGGTATGATTACAAGCAGAAGCGACGACGAGATGTGGATGCCGGAGGGCGATCCATTAAAGGATGCGTGGATGGTTGTAGATGAGGAATTTTGCAAGTATGATTATTCGACTATTCTGGTACAGTCAGATGATATAAGGACGCCTGAGATAATGGAAGCGATGGAGAAGATAGAAGAGAGTGTTATGGATGTGCCGGGGGTTGTTGAAGTAACAGGAATAAATAATTTTCTGAGCGAGATACACAGAGATAAGAAGAAGCTTGAGAAGCAGATTACTGCTATTACAGAATACGAGCGAGAAAGTTTTGTTACGGACGACTATACGGCATCGCTTATTATTATAAAGTCTGATACGGAGATAGATGAGAAGCTGGTTCAAGAGATTGACGATGCGGTGCTGTTTGTGGAGACACCCGGCGATGCTACGTTCAGGCATGCGGGCTTTTCCACTCTCTTTTCTCAGATGGATAGTATGATGGAAGAGAGTCGGACGGAAACGATGTTGATAAGTCTTGTTCTAGTTTTTGCAATCCTGTTTTCCTTTTTTAGGGGTTTTGTACGGATAATGCTCGCATTTGCACCTGTGTTGTTCGCCATAATCTATACATTCGGCACGATGGGGATTCTTGGAATACCGTTCACACCGCTCACAATCATGATAGGGACGATTCTAATCGGGGTTGGAACTGACTATTCTGTCCACTTCATTTCAAGATACAGTGAGGAGAAGGAGAAAGGGTATGATACGCGAGCTGCACTTCACACTACGACGCTCACCGTGGGTGTGGCGATTATGACGGCGGCAATAACCACGATATTTGGGTTTTTAGCGCTTACCACGATGTCGCTTGTGCCGGTGCAGGACTTTGGAAGGCTTGCAGCGGTTGGACTTATTTATGCTGCTTTTTTCACGCCTGTTATCGTCTCTCTAGGGATAATTGTCTATGAGCGGGTTATTCGGAGTGGAAGTCGTTTATTAGTTGGGTTACGTAGGGGTGTGTAGGGGAACGCGCGGGATGCAATGGTGGATGGAACGAAAAGGAAATCATCGAGCAATACGTTTGTTTAGGAAAAGGTCTTTCATAATTAGTAGCATTCAGCAGTGGTAATGTGGTGGAGGCTTAGTAATTGCTATACAAATCGCCTTTTTGTTAGACCTTTTTAAAAATCCAAATTTATTTAGGTTTATTCCTTCTTTTACTAACCTTTTTAGGGTTTTTACGCAAAACCGAGCATTGTTAGGTGTTGTTATTTATGCTCCTAGCATTAAAACATTTAAAAAAAGTTTCATCAAAAAAAATTGGGTGGTGAAAAAAGGAAGAAATGAAAATGGAAGAAAAAGAAAAAGAAATAGGAAAAAGTAGCGTAAGGACACAAAAGTCGTCAATGGTGGACATAGCTGTTTTACTTGCTTTGATAGCAATAGTAGTTGCAGCTTTTACCGTTCTGCCAGTATTAGTATCGGCAGCACAAGAAGTAGAAGTCAGGGTTAATGCACCTGAATATGTAGCGGGGACTTTTAACGTAACCATAGACGTGGACAACGTTACGGACCTCAATTCAGGGCAGTTCGACCTCTCGTTTAATTCCAGCGTGGTGAACGTAACCGATGTGAAGGAAGGCGAAATAGACGGTGTAGCAGTGCCGATATTCATGTGGCACTTCTTTGATGCGGACACTGTGCGGGTTCTTATCAGTATGCCAATGGACGTAGGTGCGAATGGTTCAGGGAGCTTAGCGGAAATTGAATTTGAAGTGAAAGGTAACAGTGGCGAAAAAAGCGCGCTAAACATTTCCAATGAGATGCTTGTGGATACCAAAGCGAAGAAGATAGATGCAGATTGGTATGACGACGAAGTAGCAGTTCTAGGGACAATGGTAAGTGTTAATGCACCTGCGTATGTAGAAGAAACATTTAACGTGACCATAGACGTGGCTAACGTTACGGACCTCAACTCAGGTCAGTTCGATCTATCGTTCAATTCCAGCGTGGTGAACGTAACAGATGTGAAGGCAGGCGAAATAGACGGTGTAGCAGTGCCGATATTCATGTGGAACTTCTTTGATTCGGACACTGTGCGAGTGCTTATCAGTATGCCAATGGACGTGGGAGTGAACGGCTCAGGCTACTTAGCGGAAATAGAATTTGAAGTAAAAGGTAACAGTGGCGAAAAGAGCATGTTGGACCTCTCCAACAGGCAACTTGTAGATACCAAAGCGAAGAAGATAGATGCAGAATGGTATGATGGTGAAGTAACAGTTCTAGGGACGTAAGTGTTGATACGCCTGAGTCGGTATCGAAGAACAAAGAGGGGGAATAAGAATAGATGAATACAGGGCTGTGCAAATTCCCGGCAATATGGGGAAGGTGTGGGTGAGGGATATGCAAGTAGGCAATTGTACTCTATTCCCCATTGGCTATTCCCTATTCCCTTATGAAAAAAATTGGGAGATAAAAAGGAAAAAATGCAAAATAAAACATTAGTATCGTTAGAAATAGCAATTGTGTTCTGCTTGCTGTTCTTAGCCGCTTTACCAGGACTTGCCTCAGCTTCCGAAGACGAAACTCTGGACATCTACGGCAATGCCAACGAGGATGACATCATAGACATGCGTGACTTGACTTTCACAGCGAGAATGATCTTAGGGTTAGAAGATGAAACTGAGCTAGCAGATGCGAATTATGACGGTAGAGTAAGTGTGGCAGACATGACGCAGATAGGGCTGATAATTCTCGGCAGGGAAAGTAAGCTTACGCTTGTTGATTCCGCAGATAGAATCGTGACGGTGAACAAGCCTGTAGAGAAGGTGGTTATTAATATGCATGCGGCTTACGAGGCTATTAAAGCACTCGGAGCTGAGGATAGTGTGGTTGGACGGTGTAAAAGCATAAATGAAATACTCTTCCCGGAGGTTGGCGAGTTACCGGATACTTCAGGCTCAGGGGGCTACGACATATACTATGAGACCGTATTTGAACTCGATCCCGACATCTTCTTGTCCTGGAATGCACCTTTCCCTGGACTTGACGATGTCATAAACACTCTCGAGCCGGAGATAACTGTTGTCGCATTAAACTTCCACGAGCCTGAAACATTGATAGAGGATATAAGAAAACTGAGATATGTCCTCAATACAGAAGAAAAAGGTGAGGAACTCATCGCTTTCTACGAAGGAATCATAAAAGAAATCACGGAAAAAACGGCGGGAGAGGAAAAACCAGAAGTCTTCCGTAAGTATCCTGGCTGGACACCTGAACAGCTTGGCACATTCAACGACAAGGCACCTGGGATGAGATATCAATTTGAGATAGTTTGCGGTACAAACATCGCGGCTGATCTGCCTGGATTTGGATTTGTATCTGATGTGGACCAGGAATGGCTGATAGACCAGAATCCCGATATTGTTGTGGCAGACATATGGAATGTGTATCACCCGGGTGCATTCGGTTATGAGGTAGATAACACCTCAGTAGCTATAGCGAGAAGAGAGCAGATTATGGCGATGGATGCATTCGCTGGCGGTAAGGCGGTAGAGGACGGGAAAGTTTACCTATATGAGAGCGAATTTGGATGCACACCCAGAATTATTGTCGGCATTGCATACTGGGCGAAGTGGTTCCATCCTGAGCTGTTCAGCGAGCTTGACCCAAAAGCAATTCATCAGGAATACCTGACAGAGTTCCTGGGCATAGACTATGACCTGAGCGAGCACGGCGTATTTGCGTATCCTGAACCGTAGTTAATGTGAATGACAGTGAAGAAGGATGACAGTGGATGAAAAAGGAAAGAAAAAATGAAAACGAATTTAAACAAATTTTTGACAACAATAGTGCTGTGCGCGCTGTTATTAGTGACTTTACCAGGTATTGCCGCAGCCCAAGAAGAC
>QENH01000073.1 GCA_003336485.1 Candidatus Methanophagales archaeon | reverse complement strand
ATCGAGTTTCAGACACTTTTATTAAACGCTTTTATAATTTGAGAAGAGTGCGTGCGCGAATATGCAAAAGATCAAATCATAATTGTGGATCATTGGTTGTGCTAGGGTATGGGCTATTTGGTTCTCCTAAAATTCCTTTCAAAAAATTTTTGGATATGGGAAGAGGGTTATACCTATATCACTAGAAAATCCGATTGTGCCACCAATACCCACAAATACAACACATGGGCTCATGTTATCATTTCTAATTACACACCCCCCACGAATAATTAAATATTGAAGATATATAAAGAATACATATGCAGTTAAATGAAGTGAAAAAATGAGTGTGCCAAGCAAAGTTCATGATATCCCGTTGGTGAAAATCCAACCTGAGGAAAGGTTAGCCGCCACCTCAGAAGAGATCATGGAAAAACTCGAAGAAAATATAGAAGATATAAATAAATACGGCGTAAAGGAAATAGAGCTGTTTGGCTCTTATGTTAGAAATGAGCAAAAATCAGAGAGTGATATAGACATCTTAGTTAAGTTTGAACCTGGCAAAAAGACTTTTGATAATTACATGGACCTCAAATTCTTCCTGGAAGACTTGTTCAACCGTAGAGTTGATCTTGTGGTCACTGAAGCATTAAAGCCCGATTTAAAACAGTATATTTTGGGGAGTGTGAAATATGCCACGAGCTTATAAAGCGTACCTTATGGACATTTTAGATGCCATTCGTAAGATTGAAAACTACACAAGAAACATCGCTTTTTTTAAATCTTCGACGGCCCCGCTCATAACAGCCTCCGGGAGGAGATGGCTATGAACTCCACTCGAGAGATAGACAGTATAAAATCAATAAAAGACATCCCGCCTGAAGAGAATATGCTCCCAGGCACACCAACTTGTGCGGGTTGTGGTGGACTTTTGGCATTGAGGCACTGTATGAAGGCACTGGGTCGAAGGATCGTTATCGTAAATGCAGCCGGTTGTTTCTCTCTGCTTACCATCTATCCCTATACACCATTTAAGAATTCTTGGCTTTATACCGCAATGGCATGTGCACCTGCCGGAGCGCAAGGGATACGGGATGCGCTGGACATATTGATAAAAAAGGGTAGGCTCGATTCGGACGATGATTTGAAGGTGGTTGTATTGACTGGTGATGGGTCTGCTTACGATATGAGTCTTTCTTCTACTTCGGGGGCTATCAACCGCAACCTCGACTTCTATTATATCTGTTATGATAATGAGGCATATGGCAATACCGGCGTCCAGTGGTCAGGGGCAACACCATTTGCATCAAAGACCGGCACAACCCCTCCCGGTATGATAAGCCCCATGGGTGCGGAGCTTGCAAAGAAAGATCTATTTGCGATTTGGAATAGCCACAAGCCGCCCTATCTTGCCACTATCTCGCCAGCCCACCCTGTTGATTTGATTAACAAATTTAAAACGGCAGAACAGTACACGGGACCAAAACTGTTTATCGCTCTTTCGCCCTGCCCCCCGGGCTGGGGAATAGACCCGTCCTACACGGTAAAACTAGCAAAACTGGCGGTTGATACTGGCGTCTGGGCACTAAAAGAGTCTGTTTTTGGCGATCTAAAACATACTGTCGTCCCCAAAAGATTTAAGCCCGTTGAAGATTATCTACAAGCACAGGGCAGGTTCGCCCATCTCTTTAAACCGGTGAGACAAGAGGCGGCACTGAATAAGATCCAGGAGGGGGTAAATGAGTATTGGAACAAACATAAGCTTCTTCTTTAACCCGAAAACAATCGCCGTTGTTGGTGCTTCGCCAACCCCTGGAAAACTGTCTCATATTATCTTGGAAAGCCTTAAGCGAATCGGTTTTAAAGGGACTATCTATCTGGTAAATCCCAAATATCCCTCTATTGATGGTCGCAAGTGCTATAGCTCAATGGCCGAGATAAAGGACGATATAGATATAGCTATCCTTGCATTACCTGCATCTAAAGTGTTGGAAGTGCTGACGCCAGTCGAAAATATCAAGGGTGCAATCATTATCAGTGCGGGTTTCAAGGAGGTAGGGGGTGCCGGGCGACGGTTGGAAGAAGAGCTAAAAGAGATTGTTGTGCGGAAAGGGATAAGGATCATCGGTCCAAACTGTTTGGGTATATATGATACTGTGTCTAAGATGGACACTTTTTTTATTCCTGTGGAACGGGTGAAGCGGCTCAAAAGAGGTAGGATCTCTATACTCTCTCAGAGCGGTTCTTTTGCTGAAATGATCGTGGATGAGCTGGCGTCAGAAGGTATTGGAGTCGCAAGGATTGTGAGTTATGGGAATAGAGTTGATGTTGGTGAGTCAGAGTGCCTCGATTTCCTGGTTGATGATGCTGCAACGAAGGTTGTCGCTCTATACATGGAATCGGTAGACGACGGGAGGCGGTTTGTAGAGGTGGCATCTCGATGCGCAAAGAAAAAGCCCGTTGTTGCTGTGAAGGTTGGCAAAAGGGAGGCGGGAGTACATGCTGCCAAATCACATACGGGTGCAATATCCGGTCGGTATGAGATATACAAGGCGGCATTCAAAAAGGCAGGGATAATCGAGGTTGACGGATATGAAGGGTTAAAGGATGCCTGTAAGGTTTTGAACTCCTATGATCTGGTCGCAGGCAAAAAGGTTTTGATTGTAACCGATGGCGGTGGTGTCGCTGTAACTATGGCAGATGCATGTGCGGATTTGGGACTTGAAGTTACTGGTCTTACAGAGGCGACGAGAAAACGCTTGAGCGCCAAACTGCCGGGTTACACTGCTACGGGTAATCCCATAGACCTGACCAGTAGTGTTACCGATGAGGATTACGTTATTGCCCTTGAGGAGGGCTTGAGGGACGAATACGATATTGTCATTGTAACTGTGCTATGGGGTCCGCCGGAAATTACTGAACGACTGGTAGATAAGCTGAAAGAGGTCAGGGAGACATATAATAAGCCAATACTCATATGCAGTCCGGGTGGTGAGTTTACAAGGCGAATGGCAAAGCAATTCGAGGAGAAAAACGGTTTGCCTGTGTTTTATACACCGGAAAGCGCAGCGAGGGCGGCTGCGGTGTTGGCGGGTGGTAAGCGGTAAGTGCAGAGAATGTAAAATGGAAAGTGCAAAAGTTAAAGTTCAATAAATTTTATACGAAGTGGAAAAAATGGGTACGAAGATCATATCTATTTCAGAAGGGGTATATGCAAAATTGGATGCGGAGAGGTTGGAAGGAGAGAATTTCGATGATGTTATTACACGGCTAACCGAAAAGAAATCGATCTCACTAAAAATGTCGAACAATTCTCCCGCATACGAGCTCTGAAAACCGAAACATACTAAAAGATGAATAGGGTTATGCGTTATTTGAGCGGTATTTTTCTCTTTCAAGTGTCCATTCCGATTCTCTCCTAACCTATTCAGACTTCATTTTCTCCCGAACAAGGAAAATTATCACGAAATCAGCATTGTCTTGGATCGCAGTTCTTATCGGGCGTTGATGTCTGTACTATCAGGAGCTCGTAGTGTCTATCCACGCGGATATATATTTGGGATGGTACGAGCGGATCGCCCGGACAAGGGCATTATCTCGGTGACTATGGCGCAAGAATGTCTTCATCGAATGTCTCCGCGGGCAACTCCTCAGGGGCTAATGGTGTGGCTAAGCTGCGTGCAAACCGCAAAGCAGTTTGCACGTCCGACTTCAACCGCTGGTAAGGTCAAAATGTGCAAAGTCAAGGTCTTACTCCTTTATCAAAAACGTTCTTCTCAAATCTTGCCTGCGGTTATATGATTCAGTTTTAGGGAGTCACTTTTACAACCAGAAAAGGTATGATGCTAATAATCGCCCCTCGAACAAGAAGATAATAAACAACTCTCATTCGACTGGGGCCTTTTTCCCCTCGGGTCTTCAACCATAACCATAGCTTCTGAATATTATCGCAGTCTTCATCTCTGGCCTTCTTCTCGCCTTCAGGGTAATAGGTTTGAAGATTTAAATTGGTGTACGGGTCGTTTATCAATTCGGAAATGTTGAGAATTAGCTCATCTCTAGTTTTCCGCCATCCATGAATGGCTTTATGAAGGTGGTTGTCATATCCTGAAAGGATGATCATAAAACCTATTAGCACAACCATAACGCATAATCGTAAAATAAACTGTTGATTAAGCCCAAAACCGATCAAACCCGCAAAAATAAATAAAGTCATGGAGAAATTTATCTGCCTTAGTCTGTCCAAGTGGTTACCTTTGGCTTCGGCCTGTTCGATTAGGATATTTAACACGCCGATTTTATGAGGAAC
>QENH01000074.1 GCA_003336485.1 Candidatus Methanophagales archaeon | reverse complement strand
AAGGGTAAAAAGGGCACTGCGGAAGTAGATCGTGAGTTCCTGAAGGAGATAGAGAGCTGGCGTGAGATACTGGCTAAGAATATCGCACTACGGAATCCTAACGTGAGTATCTACGAGTTGAACTACGCGGTACAGAAATTGTTGGATCGCATATTCTTCTTGCGGATCTGTGAGGATCGCGGCATTGAGCCTTATGGGTAGTTGCAAACACAGGCAGAAGGAGGTGACGTGTACATGCACTTACTCAACCATTTTAGATTGGCAGACTCGAAATACGACAGCGGATTATTCGATTTTGACACGGACAGGATAACGCCCGCATTGAGAATTGACGACAAGGTCTTGAAGACGATCATTCAGAGTCTGTATTATCCGAAGTCGCCGTATGAGTTTTCTGTGCTCGGGGTTGAGATCTTGGGCAATGTGTACGAGCAGTTTCTGGGTAAGGTCATTCGGCTGACCGCAGGGCATCAGGCGAAGGTGGAGACGAAGCCGGAAGTGAAAAAAGCGGGTGGGGTGTATTATACGCCACAGTATATCGTTGAATATATCGTGAAGAATACTGTTGGTAAGTTGATTGCGGGGAAGACGCCGGAGGAAATCGCACATATAAAGATTCTGGATCCGGCATGTGGGTCTGGTAGTTTCCTTATTGGTGCTTATACGTATCTGTTGCGGTATCATCTGGATTGGTACGTGAGAAACCTTTCTTTCAAAAAGAAAGCTTTAGCAAAGAAATACAAAGAGGCGGTGTTTCAGGCTAAGGAGAATGAGTGGTACTTAACAACGGCAGAAAAGAAGCGGATTCTTCTGGATAATATCTTCGGTGTTGACATTGACCCGCAGGCGGTGGAGGTAACGAAATTGAGTCTGCTGTTGAAGGTGCTGGAGGAAGCTTTTTAAATGAGGAAAGTATCCAACATCTAATTAGTCAACATAAAAGTTTGGATTTAACCAAAAGAATTGATGAAGAACAGAGGGATATGGGTATATAAATGGCAGTTTTGAAAAAGATACACGAGTTTGGAAAAAGGAATAGAATAGAATTCACACACCATGCACGTTTGAGGATGTACAAAAGGGGAATTAGTGCTGAGGACATACGAGAATGCCTGCTCAAGGGTAGAATAGTGGAAAGTCATCCAAATGATAGGCCTTATCCAAGTTATCTCCTCTTTCTTGAAGATAAATACCTGTATACTGTTTGTGCTGTGGCAGAGACGAAGATATATATAATCACAGCATATTATCCTTAAGAAGATGAAAGCAAAAGAATTATGCCCTATTTGTGGGGGAGAGTTGGAAGAGACAGAGGTAAAAGAAGATATATGGCTGGGTGAGGAGTTATTAGTTATTGAAAACGTCCATGCGACGGTTTGCGAGAAATGTGGAGAGAAAATAGTGAGTTATGACGAAATGCAGAGAATAGACAGAGTTATAAGTGAATTTAATCGTGGAAAGATGGAATTAAAACAAATCACAGCGTATGTAGCGTTTATATAAAAAGTACTTCTCAGACCACGTCAAACGTTCATCGGTAGGATCAGCATGACCTGAATATTGGTTTGATGATTTTTACCGCAATTATTACAAATGAACAATAAAATAGATGAAACATTTTTGAAGAGGCAAAAGAATTGTCTTGCGGAATGCGTTGGAACTGAGCTATCCCTGAAGAGAGGTAAAACCCGCCTCAGAGCAGATGTGCTCGATGTGTCAAATAAAAATCAGTAAATTATAGCTTTGGTAAAATCCCTTGCTTTTTGGGTCCCTGTCACACCGAATTTTTTTTTTAAGATAAATCTTCTATATGATCACACTCAACTTAACCAAACGCCCATGAACGAGGCAACCCCGTAAAATGAATGGACTTAGCGACCTAGAAAATTTCTATGCTCTCTTTCCCGAACCGGAACTAGCGAAGGACCTTATAACAATACTTGAAGATTACAGAATCAATTCACGGCTAAAGGCTGAATATCCCGTTCTTGGCGTACAGATCACAGAAATGAACATTCATACGGTATCGAAAAGACCTTCTCTTGACGAATTAGCGAATGATAAACAGAGAGCGGTAGAGCTTATAGCACAACGGTTAATTGTCGGAACGACAAAAGAGCAAGTCGCGGGAAATTTATTGTCAACACTTGAGCAAGCTTTATCACTATGCCAACCATTATCTTCATCGCATGCGGATATACACGAAACAGCAAGGGTGGCCGCGGAATTGTATTTCTTGATAGATGACCTTTTTCAAGGGCCATATCAGCAACTGGATCATTTTTCCGCGCCTTTAGATCAATCGCAAGTGAATAAAAATATCGGCAATTTCGGTAGAACAGCGCGAAAAATTAGTGAGAAATTAGATAGCGAAGCAGACAAAAGCCCACCGGGCGATGCCAAAAAAGCAAATGACTTTGGCGGCGTACCATCTGAAGATACATTAAGGGAACTGCTAAGAGCATTGTACAAAGATAAAGGCATCAAACCCAAGGCGGTTGAGTCACAAATAGATGCGCTTGAGCAAAACCGCGTGCAGGCGTATTTGAGCGAGCTTGAAACATTAATTGTCGATGAAAACGGACTTCAAAGCGAACGAGATACATATTTATATCCTGAATGGGGTAATGACATAAACGATTATCGGTTAAATTGGTCGCGGATAAGAGAGCTGATTTTGGAGGGCGGGACAGACGAATTCTACAAGGAGACAATCCGGAAATATGCGGGACAGATAAAGGTGATCAGGCGCGAATTCCAGATGCTCAGACCAGAAGGGTTAGTAAAATTACGTGGTCAATTTGATGGTGATGATATTGACCTGGATGCAACGGTTCAATATTTTATTGATAAGCGACTGAGGCTATCGCCGTCCGAAAGGAACTATGTACGAACCGAAAACAGAACACGAGATATAGCTGTTGCTTTTCTCGTTGATATGAGTGGCAGTACGGTCGGGTCAACAATACAGTGTGAAAAGGAAGCCTTGGTTTTAATGTCAGAAGCATTGAAGGAATTAGGCGATGCATTTGCTATTTACGGGTTCTCGGGCTATGGACGAGAGAATGTGGTCTTTTTTGTGATCAAAGATTTTGAGGACTCTTATGATCTGCGAGTGCAGAGCAAAATATCTACAATGACGAATAAACAGTCGACCAGAATTGCGCCTGCTATCAGACATGCCACAACGAAATTGAGAAGAAGGGAAGAGCGGACAAGGCTGCTTATTCTGTTGAGTGACGGTAAGCCGTTAGATCGTGATTATTATGGCAGTTACGCGATTGAAGATACGAGAATGGCATTGAAGGAGGCGCAACGATATGGTGTCAAGTCGTTTTGTATTACTGTAGATCGAGAGGCCGCGGCGTATTTGCCGCGAATGTATGCCGATAGCAGATGGGTTGTGATAGATGATGTTCTGAAACTGCCGGCTAAGATAACACGGATATATAAGCGGTTTACTACGTGAGAAGTGAGTTGTTGGATTAACTGCGGAGTGTACGGAGAATAACGGGGGGTGTGGGTTACAGTAAAAGGATTTTGTTATACTCAAGCTCTGTTTTGGGAATAGGCAGCTTCTCCTCATCCGGGTAGCCGAAGGCGATTATTGATTCTACCTTCATGTTTGCAGGTAAACCGAGCACACCTTGGACATATTCTTCCGAGGTCTGGGCGTCACTGTGCATCCGCTTTCGTATCTGGATCCAGCATGAGCCCAGTCCCAAGCTCTGACCGGTAAGTTGTAAGATGATGGATGCAATGGCGCAGTCTTCGATCCAGACGTCCGACTCGTGCTCGTCGGCGCAGACTACCACCCCCAGGCTTGCGCCCTTCAAGAAGCTCGAGCCGCTGGTCTTGGCCCATGAGAGCGCTTCCAGTTTGCCTTTATCTGTGATGAAGAGAAAACGCCAGGGCCTGAAATTACGTGACGTTGGCGATCGGACGGCAGCTTCCTTCAAATGCTCAATGAGTTCGGGCTCAATTGCTTTAGCCTTGTAGTTTCTCACGCTGCGCCGCTTTATCAGTATATCAAGCATTTTCTTCCTATTCTTCGGTATATGGTTTTGCGGTAAAAATAAGTTTATTGCGTCTTTGTATTACCGGAAGGACACAATGGTATAGTACTCGACACGGATTTAATTCCATCAGAAGCCGAAGAACCTGTAAAACCCATCCTATCAAAATTTAAAAAGACTTATGGCTCACCGCTTGTTATAGTCCGAGATCTGGCAAAAGGACTCGCGCTATGCGCCTCAAATATCTTTCCGGACAAGCCTCAACAGATATGTCAGATGCATTTCATTAGAAACCTGGAAAAAGATCAGGTAATCGGATA
>QENH01000075.1 GCA_003336485.1 Candidatus Methanophagales archaeon | reverse complement strand
AAGGTTGACTATGAGCCCTACTTGACGAGGCAATCCTCGGAGTTTCTGATTATTTCGTGATAAACAACGATGGGAATGAAATAACAGTAAATCCGCACTCAGAAAATCGTAAAACTGCAAGGCTTCGAGATGGTAAATGCTTGATTTTCACCACGAATTTTGAGAAGAGCGCATCAGAGCTAATTTCTACGTATTTTGGCAAAGACGTCATTGAAAAGATCTTCAATTGCTTCAAAAACTGGTTAGATCTGCAGCAGGTAAGGCATTTTGAGGAAGGAAATATTGACGTTTATATTTTTAGCTGCTATCTTGCATACTTGGCTCGGGCACTGTATAAGCATCATTTAGGCGTTACGGGCTGGGAGGGTGTTGAAGATAGTCTGGAGGAACTGGGTAGAATACGAAAAACCACTCTTGATTTTGGGAGTGAAAGTCGTGATAAAATTTCTGTGCTCACTAAAGAGCAAAAGGAGATTATTGAAAAGTTTGGGTTTGCGGATGCGCTCTTTTAGGGTTGTAGCCTATACAACGCTGAATGTCAGGATATCACCCCCTATTGCACTTTGCATTTTGCATTTTGCATTGTCCGCACAAAAATCCACCGATTCTTGTGCAGATGCAAATCAGCCTTTTCTACCCGAACATTTGTAATGGTGTTTGCTGCTCATTAACCCAAGACTCAAATTTTTCCGCCTCTGCATATAATGCCGCTGTATCAATCGCGACATTTGGTAGTAGCTTGGCAATTGCTTCTATTACTTTCGCTGCTGCTACAACGGCAGAGATCCCGTGGTTGGAATTGATTTCCGCTAATAAACAGATCACATCAAAATTCAGTCTCATACCAGTATTTAACAATTCTGCAGAAACACCAGTTATTATTCCTGTCCTTAACTGATTAATATCCTGCGTTTCCAGGTCTCTTCTAGCGCTATCTACGTTCCCCACACCATACGCCATGTGCTCTTTATATGCTTGATCTTCTTTGGATAAGAGTGCTTCTGCCGTGATTACTCGCCTGCATTTGTTTTCTTTTGCCCACGAAAGGATTGTATTTGCCATGGGCTTCACAAGGTGCTCTTCGGGCGTGAATTCAGACAAGAAAATCACTATTTTCTTCTTCTCGTCGGCAAAGATCCGTGCCGGATATTTTGGTTTTGAGCCGTAGATCATTGCGACTGCAGGGAAGTTATCCGAGTCCAAAACGCTAATTTGATCTAGTTTCAAGGTATCGACGATGTAATTTGCCACTATAGCACTGATCATGCCGGAACTCGAAAAGCCATCTATTACCGTCGCATCCTGAAGATTTAATTCTTTGAGTTTATACTCATCTATTAGTATAGCCATTTTTTACCACCTCTGTTTAAAACATATGCGGCCCACATATTATATAGATGACTATGGTGTAAACAAGCGTTCAAATAAAAAATCTAGAGTGACGTTATATTCCGATCTATTATTGGACTTTGATTACCCCATTTATTCATTCTTCACTTCACTTTTCTTCACTTCTAGCTCAGTGCTATTAAATTCAACTCATACCGCATGTTCTGGGGCTCATAATAAAATAACCCCTCTGCAACTATCATTGTGCCTTCCTGCAAGTTTGAGATGCTGATTTCATTCGCCTTCACCATCATGCAATAATTACCTTTTTCATCGCAGAGCTGAAAAACTCGTCTGTATACGTCCTTTACATAACCCGCAACACGTATCCGTCTCCCTTTATAATGCTCCGGACGTAGCGCTATCTGCGATATGAAAGATATGTTACTTTCGTGGGCCACCTTTTTTATTGCGTTCTCATCGGCTACGAGTTCGTACTCGCCCTGATATACCGACACTCGACCTTCAAGTTCTATCTCATCGCCATAGCTCAGATTTAATACATTCTCACTATTAGCCGCGGAGCTAATAAAAATCAGTAGCTCTGTTTGGTTTCCCATTATTCTCATGAGCACATTCCCGGATCCGGTAACGTAGAAATCCGAGATAACACCGCTTGTGCGTACAAATGCGCCCTCATGTGCTCCAACCTCGTCCAAAGGCACGTAAGGTGGCACAATAACTGATGATATGCCATATAGGATACAAACACCCAACAGTGATAGGATGACCACAAGTTTGCCTATGTTATCCATATTAGATTATCAATTGTAGCACACGAAGAAAAATGGACAAAAATCGGTCTTATATCCGCACCACATGCACCGAAGTCGCTTTAAAAGTTGTATATACTACCATCCCAATTCGCAGCTCGAGGCTCTCTCGCGATTGCTTTGTAATAAGAGCCACAAGTAGGGTATCCAACTTTACTCGTGTTACGGGCCCCATATCCTGCAGCTCGGTTATTCTGCCGCTCATAACGTTCTTGGCACTGCTATCTCCTCGGCTCACAGACAAAATTATATCCTCCGGTCTTAGGAATACTCTCACCTCGCCTGCATGATAGTCAGAAACTGCGAATATGTTAGCACCCGTATCTACTTCTATCTTAGCTATGCCGTTCTCATTATCCTGAACGACCCCGTGTAATATGTTCTCAACGCCAACGAAATCCGCTATCTCTTCATTTAGCGGCTTATTGAATATCTCGTAGGGTGTGCCAACCTGCTGTATCTGGCCATTCATCATTACTGCTATTCTATCTGCTAAGACCATCGCCTCTGTCTGGTCATGCGTAACATGAACCATAGTAATCCCGAATTCCGCTCTTACTCGCTTCAGTTCTTCGCGTAGATAATCCCGCGTTCTTAGGTCTAACGCGGATAACGGCTCGTCCAGAAGCAATATCGTGGGTTCAATGGCAATTGCGCGGGCAATAGCGACCTTTTGCTGCTCGCCGCCGCTTAACGTAGCAGGATAGCGATGCGCAAGATGCGATATCTTCAGCCAGTCCATTAGTTCGTTCAGTCTCTTTGTATCCGGAGTCTTCTTCAACTTCAAGCCGAATTCTATGTTCTGCTCAACGTTCAAATGCGGGAATAGCGAATAATCCTGATAAATGAAGCCAATTCGCCTTCGCTCTGGTGGCAGATCCGTTACATCATGTCCTTCTATGCTGATTTCTCCACTGTCGGGAAAGTAAAAACCCGCGATTGTTTCGAGTAGCAACGTCTTCCCCGCGCCTGTCGGCCCCAGTATAACGAAATATTCGCCTTTTTTTATTTCTATGTTTATGTTCTTGAGCGTGAATTCTTTCCAGTCTTTGGATAAATCCTTGATTCTTATCATCTTTTTATCCCCGCTTCCTTTTCCCAATTACCCTTAACACTACAAAAATAACCAGACAAATCGAGATCAGGAGAACAGAAATCGGTCTTGCACCTGCTATACCGGGTAAACCCGCTAATCCGTAAGAGGTGAACCGATCGCCAATCAGTATAGATGCAGAGCGCGGGAATGGGGCAATGATCATTACCGCTGCGAATTCGCTTATACCTCGTGCCCAGCATAGTGTCGCGCCACTGAATATAGAAGAAGCAGCAAGCGGAAAGGTTATTTTTATGAACGTTCGCCATTGAGAAGCGCCTAATGAGCGTGCAACATTCTCTAATCTCGGATCTACCTCTTTAAACCCCTCACGTGCAGCATCCACCAAAAATGGAAGACTCACAAATAGCATTGCTACCACTATACCAGGAAAGGCATCGACAAATGTAATACCTAACTTCTCAAACGGTGCATTGAATACGCCATATCGCATGAACACACCGTATAATGCAATCCCGGCAACTATGTGCGGCACCACCAGGGGAACATCCACAATACTTTCTATTATGCTCTTACCAACGAAATCCTTCCTTGCTAAGAAATAGGCTAAAGGTACGCCGAAAAAGAATGCAATTAGTGTTGAACAAATCGCAGCAGACATGCTTATCCATATTGCCATTAGAACTACGGGATCTGTTGCAGCATCAATCAACCCGGAAATGTCTTCGGCCTGCTTGTAAAACATGTTTCCAAGCGTAATACAGATAAATGCAATGAGGAAAAGGCCTAAAAGAAGAAAAAGGATAAATATTCGCTCTCGCTTTAGTTTCGCTATTCCTGACCTTCCCAAAAGTATTTTCATCGCTCCTAAAATTTTCCTACATTATATATTTGTTTCTTTCTTCATCGCCTATATGCGAGATTGTGCCATTCGCTATAAATTACTTTCGGTTTTTTCTATGGTAGTTACTATTCGGTATAACAAGACACTAGAAGACATGCACTGCTGACGCTTTAAAAGTAATATATACCAACATGCCATCTCTTAAAGCCAGATCCTCAAATGACCTCTTTGTTATTACCACCGCAAAAGAGATACCTACATCTACTTCTATCCTCATGATTGCACCCCAATCTATGATCTCTGTTATTTATGTATATCAAACCTTTTTTTGCTTGATACAGCCCCGCTATCGTTTCCAAA
>QENH01000076.1 GCA_003336485.1 Candidatus Methanophagales archaeon | reverse complement strand
AATTGTATTATCCCCAATTGTGAAATTTACATATTCCGCATCGCTAAACATATGGAACGAATTTGACACATTATTTAGTATTATTGTCTTCGTTTCATTACCTCTAATGAATTCGCTGTCATTAGAATTTGCTGCCACTGCAGCAGTACTCAGCGCAAACATCAGTAAGCACCCTACGATAGCCAAACCCACTATTTTTTTCATCTCTTCTACCTCCACAAGGATAATTTATACTTGATAAACTAATAATGGAACTGCAGGTATATATAAAACTTTGGATTACTATATGCATTCTCGTTTTATTGTATATATCCAAACGGGCGGAAAATGTCGTTTTATAAAAACTGTTAATAACTCTGTGTATTCCTATGGTTATACTTATATTCAAGAACTTTAGGCGTTGGTGGGGGGCTGTCTGGCTAATCAAATTAGCTCATCCACCAGAGTGAAGAACAAATGAGAGACCCTATATCAGGGCAGGAATATCCTGAGGCGCTTATTTCAACTGCCGCGAAGATAAATGGTATCAGCTATGATGTGTTGGTAGGGGAGATATTGAGTGGCCGGGTGGTTCTGTTCGAAGACGGAAAAACCCTCAAACGCGGGTATACAACTGGTACATGCGCCACAGCAGCATCAAAAGCTGCTGCACTTCTGTTTGCGGGAAAAGAAGCGAAGAAGGTGGAAGTTACCACTTCGGCCGGCATAAACGTGGAGCTGGTGGTGGAATGTACGGATGCAGAGGAGTGTATGGCATGTGTTCGTGTGGATTCTGGCGATTACAAGGGCGATACATTTAGCGGCTTGCTTATCTGTGCAAGGGTAAGACGGTTCCCGGTATTTGCTATAAGGGCAGGCAAAGGTATAGGGATAATAAAAAATGCGGAGCTTGGTAAAGTCGGTTCGCCAGATATATACCCCCACATTTTGATGGATATAGAAGCGAACGTGAAGGCAGTGATTTCAGGAGCTGTGGAAATAGAGATTTTCGTACCTGAAGGTGAAGAGATCTCGAAAAACACCGTTCTTCCTATGCTGGGCATAGAAGGCGGTATCCCAATCTTCGGCACTACGGGATTCATTGAACCCTACACCGAAGATGGTTATAAGCGCGTTATAACAACCCTCATAAGCGGGAAAAAGGAGCTTTTGGGTCTCGGCACGGGAGAGAAGAGCAGTAGAATAGCGGTAGAAAAACTGGATTTCCCGATAGATAAAATAGTCATTGCAGGTGATTTGGTCTGCTATGCGGTCGAGAAGTCAAAAGCGAAGAAGAAGGTGATATTTGCGATGCCGGCGGAGATTTGCGATTTGTTGGATATTGACGCACGTGAGCATTTAGATTTTGAATTTGGCAGCGTTTCTGAGTTCTCGGAACTGCAGAAGAGCGCAGACTATGAGCGGCTGAAGTCGTGTTTCCAAACTCTTGCAGCGGATTTAGCACGAAAGACAGGTGCGGATGTTTATGTATTCGATAACAGTGGCGAGACTTTAGGTTCTTTCATCAGTTCCCCGTAATTGCCAAATGCAACTAAATCTTCCCTTCAAGCCAGCCTATCTTCACAGCCCATTTTTCATTGAATTCCGGGATGTATGGTTTTATATCTATCAGCGGGGTGCCCTCAATTGCATCTATTCCTTTAATCCTCAGAATGTGCCCTCTTCTTTCTATTAGCTCAACAACAGAGCTACCAATTGGATTTGGTCTTCTCGGCGACCTAGTGGTAAATAAACCATGTGGTTTAGCATCCCAGGGCGTTGTTACAAGAAGCGAGTACCCCGTTGCTTTATGCAGCCAATAGAGAATAAGGATATGCGAAAAGTCCTCTACATCTTTTAAGCCACCCTCGTAGTCGTCATAGACTTCTAGCTCGGCAATCTGTTCCGATTTGCTCGTTTGGCGGGGACACGCACTCAGAGTCTTATACGGCGAGTGAATTACCCCTATCTGCGTTAGTTCCATCTTCAGGATCCTATGTATATTAGTTGTATTTGTATAGCTAAATAAGAAAGAATAAAATTTGATGATCGGACGCAGATGAACGCAGATAATCAGGATTTTAAATAACCGGAAGTTAAACGTAATGCATTTGATAATTTGAGGGAATTGTTTTCTGCGTAAATCAGCGTAAATCTGCGTCCTAAATAGGTAGAAGTTATAATTTATATAGCTTGAAAAATGTATAAAATATGCAATACCTATCATATCGGTAGACTGAAATAAAATGAACATCCCCAAAAGATACGATGTAAAGGAAGCAGAAAGGCGATGGCAGGCATTCTGGGAAAGAGAAGGCGTTTACAAGTTCGATCCGGAAAGTAATGGCCCTATTTATTCATTAGATACGCCACCACCAACGGTTTCTGGTAATATGCATATCGGACATGCAATGGCATACATCCAGGCGGACACAATAATGCGATTTCAGCGTATGCAGGGCAAAAACATTTTCTATCCCTTCGGGTTTGACAATAATGGCCTTGCCACGGAGCTTTATGTTGAGAAGAAGACAGGTAAGATGGCAGAGGAGATGTCAAGGCAGGACTTTATTGAACTCTGTCTGAAGGAGAGCGAAATAGCGGCACAGAGGATGCTCGAAGATTGGAAAAGTTTGGGTATAAGCCCCGATTGGGATATTACCTATCGTACGATCAACAAATGGAGCAGAGAGACATCACAAAGGAGTTTTATTCTACTTCACCATAATGGACGGGCATATAGGAAACATGAACCTACCGTTTGGTGTCCAAAATGCGGTACGGCCATCGCTCAGGTAGAGACAGAAGATAAAACATTACCTTCTTCGTTTTATGATATAACATTCAAGCTAGAAGGTGAGGATTTGCTTATCTCTACTACAAGGCCCGAGCTTTTACCCGCTTGCGTGGCTGTTTTCTATCATCCCGAAGATGAGAGATATAAGGGCTACCGCGGAAAAGAGGCGGAAGTGCCGCTATTTGGGCTTGAAGTCCCGATTATGGAAGATGAAGCGGTGGATCCTGAGAGCGGGACCGGAATCGTGATGTGCTGCACTGCGGGAGACAGCACAGATGTAGAATGGTGGAAGACGCACAATTTACCCTGGATTTCCGTTATTGATGAACACGGGAGAATGAAAGAAGAAGCGGGAAAATACGCGGGTATGCGCATAAAGAAAGCGAGAACTGCGATAGTCGCTGATTTAGATGATCAAGGACTGTTAAAAGGCAAAAAAGAGATCACACATACTGTGAATGTGCATGAGCGATGTGGCACAGCAGTAGAATATATCATGACAAAACAGTGGTTCATAAAATATCTGGACTTGAAGGATCTGTTTCTCGATGCGAGTGCGAAGCTCAACTGGTATCCTGCGTATATGAAAGCGAGATATGATAATTGGGTAATGGGTTTAAAATGGGACTGGTGCATATCAAGGCAAAGGTACTATGGTATCCCCTTCCCTGTTTGGTACTGTGAAGAATGCGATTTCGAAGTGATTGCGGACGACAAGGATTTGCCGGTGGACCCAACAGCAGATGCGTCACCGATATCGAAATGCCCAAAATGCGGCTGTGAACGATTCAAGCCGGAACGGGACGTGCTGGATACATGGGCCACATCATCACTAACGCCCCAAATCGCAACTAAATGGAAAGCGGACGATGCGTTTTTCAATAAGATCTATCCGATGTCGTTGAGGAGCAATGGCCATGATATTATCACTTTCTGGCTATTCAATACAGTCGTGAAGGGGCTGCTGCATGAGAATCAGATACCATGGAAGGATGTAATAATCAACGGCTTCGTCCTCGACCCGAAGAAGGCGAAGATGAGCAAGAGCAAAGGTAATGTTATACAGCCGCAGGGCGTTATTGAACGGTATTCGGCCGATGCGTTACGGTTCTGGGCTTGCTCTGCTAAGCTTGGTGACGATTTACCGTATGAAGAGAAAGAGATACGGCGCGGCGTAAAAATCGTGAACAAGTTATGGAATGCGTCCAAATTTGCGTTACTGCATTTGGACGGCTATGATTTGAACAACGGGTGTGAGTTAGAGCTCATGGATAAATGGCTGCTTTCCAAATTGAATAGGTTGATCGGAGAATGCACGGCTAGTTTCTATGCATACGAATTCTCAACGGTCAAGAAAGACATGGAGAATTTCTTCTGGCATACTTTCTGCGATTCCTATTTAGAGATTGTGAAGGACCGGTTGTATACTCCCGAGCGTGGAAGCGAAGCGAAGCTGAGTGCGCAATATACGCTCTATGTCTCATTACTCGCGATGCTTAAAATGATGGCTCCTATACAGCCACACATCACAGAAGAGATATATCACGCTTATTTCGCGGATAAAGAGAACGGTAAGAGCATACATATATCAAAATGGCCTGTGCCGGATGAGGCTATGATTGACACTGAGGCAGAGGAGATAGGCGATAAGACCGTGGATGTGATTTCGGCAGTGCGGAAATATAAAACACTAAACAAGAAG
>QENH01000077.1 GCA_003336485.1 Candidatus Methanophagales archaeon | reverse complement strand
TGTAGCGATTCTTTTAATGCCTATTTTTATGACTAAATTAGGAAACATCAAATAACCTATATATATTACTACTTTAAAACAGGATATAGCCATGAGATCTATCTGGAGGGCGAGGTGAAGAGTGGCAGAGGAAGGATTGCCAAAATTCTGGTCTATTTTATATGCGTTATATCGTCTAAAACGTATTTGTAACAGTTTTGAGCTTCAAAAGTATCTGTACCTTGCAAAAGTGGATGGCAAAGCACCAATTGATTATATCTTTGTTGATGACTATTATGGGCCGTGTTGTTCCTGCATAAAACAGGAGGCTATAGCTCTTGGCGAAGAGGGCTATATAAAAGTGTCCTTTGAGAACGGCTGGGTCTTTGAAATCACAGAGGCGGGAATAAAACAGGTTGAAAATTTTATTAGGACGGTACCAGTAAAAGTACGAAGATCATTTGACCTTATTTTAGAAGAAAATATTTCCCTACCGCTGGTAAAGTTAAGAGATAATTGGTATATGAACACAAAATCACGCGAGGAACACGATCAAATAAAAAAGCAGCTACTCTCAGAGATTAATCTTTTATTGAACGAGTTCTCTCAATTTGAATCAAATGGGAATTCGCTTTTCATACGCGGTTCGATAGATTATTGCCTGCTGGTGTTAAAGCGTGAAAATTTGGACTATGTTCAAAAGGCTAACTTATTAGCCATCATTAACGGATACCTTAAGAAGATCATGACATTAAGTGAGCTTACACGAGGTAATCA
Source organism: Candidatus Methanophagales archaeon (assembly GCA_003336485.1). Lineage (GTDB taxonomy): Archaea > Halobacteriota > Syntropharchaeia > Alkanophagales > Methanospirareceae > Methanophaga. Next base: position 3,808 of record QENH01000077.1, on the reverse strand, counting down.
GAAGGTATTAGGGTATTTCTGCTTGAACGATATAAAAGAAGATTTTGAACTGGCCCAAAAGGCATGTGTGGAATATGATGTCTTACCTGCGTTGTTCGATGACGACATAGATTTGTCCGCTCTTATTGAGGAATAACAAATGGATTTGAGATCAGAAACGCAAAAAAAAGTCATATATGATACTAATCTGATAATTTATTATTGTTTTATGCACGAAGAGAAAATTAAAGGCAGGACTGTAAATATTAGAGTTATGGGTTTTACTAACAGGATTCAAACACTTACAGAACAGTTTGTAACAGACGGTTTCAAAATCGAGACGATTTCGGGTGTGATAGCCGAGATCTTTGATAAGGGCATAGCGAAAATAGTTGACGAATTTTGTGATGACCCGCAAACAAAAAGTTTGATCGGGCTTCCCGAAAGAGTGAAAATTTCCAGTAGGATTCGGCTAAGATTAGCACGGAAGACAGAGGAGAAGATTAGACGTCTACAAAATAAGCAGTGGTTTAAAGTAATTGAATATCACCCGGATGAACGAGAGATAAGAACGGTGAAGGATTTTTATCTGTCACTTGAGGGAACGCTAAAGATGGAGAAACACAAGAGGAAGAAGAGGACGAGAGTGCCTTATCCCTCTGATGTTGATATGGCGTTATTAACATACTCAAAGAAGACCGGAGCTCCGATAGTAACGAATGACAGTGACTTAACAGATTTTAAAGAAGAATTGGAGGGTAAGGGATTATGCTCGGGCATAATCGCAGTTCCCTGAACTTCAAATGATACGATAAAGGTGGTTCTATGATCACAATAGCAAAACCATCTATAGATGGTCAGGAAATAGAGAACGTAGCACGGGTATTAGAGTCGGGGCTGCTCGCGAGTGGTGAATGGGTACAGAGATTTGAGCATGATTTTGCGGAATACATGGGCACTGCGTATGCAGTAGGCACAACAAACGGAACGACCGCGTTAGACATAGCATTAAAGGCCTTAGATATAAAACGAGGCGACGAAGTTATCGTGCCGGACTTCACATTTATAGCAACAGCAAATGCGGTATTATTTCAGGATGCACGACCGGTTTTTGCAGATGTGGACGAAGAAACTTTCGCGATAGATCCCGAGGATGTCATAGCGAAGATCAGCCCGAGAACGAAAGCGATTATCGGCGTTCACCTATTTGGGCATCCGTTTGATGTGAATGCGATACAAGACATTTGCCGTGATTATGGGCTCGCTCTCATTGAGGACTGTGCACAAGCGCATGGCGCGGAATACCGAGCACAAAAAGTAGGTGGTTTTGGTATTGCCGGCTGCTTCTCATTCTATGGTACTAAAAACATGACGACCGGCGAAGGAGGCATGATAACAGCAAATGACGCGGACTTAGAAAAGCGGTTGAGAATGCTAATCAATCATGGACAAAGCCAAAAGTATTTGCATACTCGTCTGGGCTACAATTACCGGATGACTGATATACAGGCGGCAATTGGTATTGCACAGTTACAAAAGCTAGACGATTTAAGTAAAAGCAGGATAACCAATGCAGAATATCTAAATGCGTGCTTGAATGCTCCACTTACAAAGCCCGGCAAAGAGCAAGAGGTGAAGCACGTTTATCATCAGTATGTGGTAAAACTAAAAGAGGATTTCCCAATGACTCGAGCAGAATTTATGGGCTATCTAAGCGACAAAGGGGTTGGAAGTGCCGTGCATTATCCATTACCTGTCCACCGCCAGCCGCTGTACCAGGAACTTGGCTATGTGGCGGAGCAATGCCCAACTGCAACACGACTATCCGATCTTGTTTTGAGTTTGCCAATACATCCTGGGTTAACCGATTCAGATTTAAGATATATGTGTGACGTGATTAATGTAATAGGTGCAAGATGAGGGCGTGGCATGAAAACAGGTGTAATCGGCGTTGGGATGATGGGGCAGAACCATGTGCGAGTCTATTCAGAATTGAAAGACGTTGGTGATGTTTACGTTTACGATATTAATGGTGATGCGGCAGAAGGGATAAGGAGAATGTACGGTGAGGGCGTAATTGTTAGCGACTCAATGGAGTCCTTGTTAGAGCATGTAGATGCAGTGAGCATATGTGCACCAACGAAGTATCACTTTGAGATGGCGAAGGCGGTTATTGAACGGGGGATTAGCTGTTTGATCGAGAAACCTATTAGTTTAACAGAGGGAGAGGGTAAAAAGCTTCTGGATGTTATAACGGATGATTTAGTTGTGGGTGTGGGGCACATAGAACGATTTAACCCGATAGTAAGCGAAATAAAGAAGCTCATCAAGAGTCCACGATATGTGGATATAAAGAGACACAACCCTCTGTCATCGAGAATAACCGATGCGGACGTCGTGTCCGATCTAATGATACACGATATAGACCTTGTTTGGAACTATTTCATGACAGATAAGGGTTATGAAATGCATTCGTTTTGTGATGCCGATTTATGCAAGGTGATTGCACGGTTTGGCAGTTGTGCTATTTCGTTATCTGCGAGCAGAATCGGGTGCAAGAAGATACGGTCTATCTATGTGGAGGATGATGAATATTCAATAGACGGCGATTTCATGAATCAGGATGTGTATATTTATAGGAAACCGCAGAAGTATAACGAGACTAATTCTCGATATGTGCAGGAGAACATAATAGAGAAAGTGCTAGTGAATAAGGTAGAACCATTGAAAGAGGAGCTGAAACTATTTGTCGATTGTGTAAAAAAAGGCAAGCAATTCCCGGTTACCCCGGAGCAAGCGGTATTGAATCTGCAAATTGTAGAAGAGATAAAGAATGGCGGTAACTTTATAGCGTGAAATGACAGAACTAGTTTTTAAGCATCCGACAGCGATAGTAGAAAGTGACGAGATAGGGGCAGGTACGAAGATATGGCATTTTGCGCATGTGCGAGAAGCGGCGAAGATAGGCAAGAACTGTACTATCGGTAAAGATGCGTATATAGATACGGGAGTGGAGATCGGAGCTAATGTAAAGATAGAGAATTTCGCTTCTGTATATAAAGGCGTTACGATCGCTGATGATGTCTTTATTGGGCCCGGTGTTACGTTCACGAATGATTTATATCCGCGGGCGTTCATCTGGAGTGAGGATAAACTAGGCTATACTAAGGTCAAAAGGGGTGCAAGCATAGGCGCACATGCCACTATAGTCTGTGGCATTACGATCGGTGAATATGCAATGGTTGGGGCGGGTAGCGTGGTTACAAAGGACGTCGTGCCATTTGGGTTGGTATACGGCAATCCTGCACGATTGGCGGGTTATGTATGCTCTTGTGGTCGTAAATTGAGCATGATTATTAGCGAAGATGATGAAAAGGTAATTTATGAGTGTGAATGCGGGAAGGAATTGGTGGTGAAGAGATTTAAAAAGTAATTCTCGATCCTTTCCATCAGCGGATAATTGTCTTTATCCCGCTCTATGTTGTAAGGCGTATCAAAAATTCCTGTTGTGTCTACCACTACAGCATCGGGCTATTTTTCTCCGTAATCATCCCAGTAGTTGCCTAAGTTGCTTGTGTAACTATTGCCACGGTAACTGTAAGTTAATTCATCTATGGAGTTCCAGATGTTGGTTGATTCGTAAGAAAGAACTGTTTTATTACTTTTTATAAAATCGTTAAGAAAGATGTTATTGCTGTCGGAAGAGTTGAAGTAGATGCCGTCATCCTTGTTGTTGCCGATGCAGATACTACAAAACGTAAAAACAAAATCGCTACTAGTGTCGTGTCAACCTTCAAGTGTCGGATAAAGTCGAGATAACTTTATCTGT
>QENH01000078.1 GCA_003336485.1 Candidatus Methanophagales archaeon | reverse complement strand
GCACTTCTGATGATTTTTGTGTTTTAACTTCGACCGAATGTTCTTGAGATGTAAGCCCTCTATTTTCTAATTGAACACGTTTTATCTCTGGGATGTGAGATAAATAGATGTAATCAAAACTTTCCTTAATACGAGCGATTTCCCCCTGTTTCAGAAGTTTAAGGAGGATTCCCCTGCACATCACGGCGGTGATTTGTTCCAACTGTTTTGCGGACAGACCACGATCACTAGCGTTAATGAGATGAGGGATGGTCTTTGCGGTATTTCCATGTATGGAAAATATAATTCCTTTGTATGACCAGAATCCATATCGATTGGTATTTCCTATGAATTGTTTGAGAGCAAGATATCGATGATTGTGGTTGAGGCTTGTAAGGCGCGAATGTTTCTTGATTTTCCTTTGGAGTGCTTGTCTCGTAATACCGAAGTGTGAGGTTACTTGTTCCCAAGTCACGACACGATGCTTCTTAAAAAATACTACTACCTCCTCTTCCGTCACTATTGGGGTTCGCATATTTGATCAATTTAATAGATATGATAAAAGGAGTACTTATAAGTTTCTTGCAATACTCCAGTATTTAGAACATCGTAACGAGAAAATCACCAATCACCTATATACTTTGACCCTTTTCAGAAATCCCTAAATAGAAACAGCATTCAGGCATTATTTATTTTCTCTGCCCGTCCAATATAAAGGGCGTGTTTGTATGATGCCCAGATTTTCAGATCAAATGAAAGATGCTGTTTCAGTTGACTATTCTTGCATTAAAGAAAAAGGTCAACACTTAATGGAAATCTTGGCTAACAAAAGCATTAGACTTGAAACGGATTTAGGAACTGAGATTGGATTTAGCCTGCAAGGCAGAAAAATAGAAATAGATGCTGGAGATATTACCAAACCCGGAATCTTTGGGAATATTCCTGCGGGTGAAATATTTACCGCACCAGTAGAAGATACGATAAATGGCAAAATAGTGATTGATGGGAGTATTGGTGGCTTAGGGAAGTTAAAATATCCGTTCTATATTGAATTAGAATCCGGTAAAATTAAGGACATACAACCGATTAGTGAGAAAGATGAGCTCGTTGACAAATTTAAAGAGATATGCGAGTTGGATGTTCCGGCAACTAAGACTGTCGGAGAATTTGGGATAGGTTTAAATCCGGGGGCAAAAATTATTGGAACCATGTTAATGGATGAGAAGGTCGAGGGGACTGTTCATTTTGCTTTTGGTGATTCATATGGTTTAGGCAAATCAAGTAGTAAATTTCATACCGATTTATTAATTAAAAACCCCTCCATTTTCGTTGATGAGAAGTGTATCATGAAAAAAGGCAAATTTATTTTAGGACATTAGGAGATATTTTGGATGTTTTCCATTGGTATTCGTATTCAAGGATAAAGCGCTCATCCTACTTCTGAATACAATTTTCTTCGCTGATAAATAGAGAATTCTCCAGGAAATGGATATTTAGCTTCTTCCACTTTCTCTTCTTTCACCTCCTTTCTGGCAGCCAAAAAATTCGCGATACCATCAGGATTCAAAATGTAATAATATTCCAGAAGCTCCAGAGTCTCCTCCCTTATGTAAGCGATAATCGCTTTATCTTTGAGTTCATAGAGTATCTTTCTCACTTCTCTTGCTAGCATACCGCAAGCACGGGCAAGGTCAAGGTCTCTGACGCCTTTATCCAACTTCAGGTTGGAGAGTATGTTCACGCCCTTATCGCCCCAATGGCTTTTAACCTTCCTGATTAACTTGATCCTATCCTTTTCTGCGAGAAACCCGAGCCCTTTTTCGATCTTAGCAATTTCTAGTTGCTCTTTTAAACCTTCAAGGTTCTCTTTCACCTTTTTAGGCAAATAAGACCGATAATGTGGTCTGTCGTTCCTTTTTATTATCTTAATATCCCCAATTCCCAAATCCTTTAATATGCTTGATACATCCTCAAGAAAGTATATCGAGCGAGATATTAGCTCATAATTACCTTTCCGTTGATCAGGTTCAAATAACATCTCCAGAACCCGGATTTTTGAGAGCGTCTTTTCCTGATACGGGAGCTGTTCCCACCGCTCTTTCATTTTCTTGGGTATTCTAATGGCGTTTCTTCGGCAACTCGGGCTTTGATAATACTTCTCAATTATTTCTCGTATGCTTAGGGGTATCCGGCCGCTTTGAAATGAGCCAAAAGTATGATACAGTCGTTTAAATATCTCTTTTTTATGTTTAACCGGATATATTAATCCCTCTTCGGAACCCTTCATGAGTATTTGAAGCGCGATAGTATCAAGTTCGAGGGAGAGTTCAATAGGGAGTTTATATCTTCTTTTGTAATAAGGTGTTATTTCAACTCCCGGAGGAAGACAATAGCTTGATATTACTTCTTTCTCCTCTATATCCACATGGGTAAACTCGGCTATTGCTATCAGAGCCCATTGAGGGATGTTGGCATCACCTTTCATCCATTCTTTTACCGCTCTTGCAAGTGCAAAGTGGTTCTGATAATATTTCCCATATGACGGATTTTTAAAACTTACCCCTTCCAGATCACAAGCCCTCTCGTAGCTAGGCCATATAAAAGTTGCCATCTCCAATTCTATTATAGATATACCATATCTTCTTCTCTCACCCTTAGCTCTAAAATTGATTACTTTTGCAAGATCGGAGACTTTAACATGCTCGAAATAATCTTTTTTTAGTTCCCAACACCCCTCTCCCTTTTTTAGATGCTTTTGATCCCTTAGCCATAATATAGCATGGTAAATGGAATTCGGTGAGAGGTCAGGATTTATTTTAATGATTTCCTTAGCACTTAACGGACTTTCTTCGAGTGTTTTTAATATTCTCCCGCGTACTTTGCCAAAGACTAATTCGTATCTTGACCTTTCAAATTCTTCTTCCGCCGAGCTCCAGAAGTCTTCCGGCGGGAGGCCTATTTCAACCTCGCTTACATTTTTCAAGAACTTTGCAAAGACTTTCCGTCGAAATTTTCCCTCAAGCTCGAACCTGATGAAAGGTGGAAAATCTCGCAGGTGTATCGCTCCATCCGTCACACCCATCACTTTTTACAGTATAATATTATTTTACTCTAATAACTATAAAAATTTTTAGTGTATAAAAATAGAAAACGTTATAAACTCCTCTGCCAGTCTAATGAATATGCAAATAGAAGATGCAAGAGCTGAGATCCTTAACTTTTTGAAGCGACAGGATTCTTATGTTGACGAATTGAGTTCAAAATTGGGTATTTCGTCCACCGCAACGAGGCAGCATCTGGCTATTCTGGAGCGGGATGGACTGATAAAGCGGACGCTGGTTAAGGAGAAAATGGGTAGGCCGAAGATATTCTATTCGCTCACAGAAAGATCGGAGGCATTCTTTCCAAAAGCATATTCAGAGTTATTTAAATGGATTATTCGAGATATGATCGAGAGAGAAGGGGTTGAGATGGTGAGAGAGATGATGGCTCGAATGGGGGCTGAGCAAGCATCATATTACAAAGAAAGACTGAAAGGGAATGGAAATGTGGAGTCCCTGATGGAATTATTGAACGACCTAGGAAGTTTTGCCGTGCTGGAGCGCGAGGATGGTCAAATAATTATAAAAGAATACAACTGTCTCATCTATGAGATTGCGATGGAGTTTGGCGAGGACATGTGTGAATTTGATCGGAATTTCATCGGTGGTCTGCTCAATTCAAACGTTGAATTAAAGAGCTGTATGGCAAGAGGAGATAGGTTCTGCGCCTTTGCTTTGAACAGCGAGATTGCAAGAGATTGAAACTAAACTTTTTTTTTCAAAAAAAAGTTATCAAAAACCTTTTTTGCAGCACTTTTTCCTTCGTATGTCCAAAAGTCATACATCTCTATTGTTCCACACTATTATCTCTCAAGGGAATTTCATCTTATCTAACCTTCATATATAACGATTGTTATAGTATAAATAAGGGGTGATAAAAAAATGTTGGAAGAGGTAAAAGAGGTAATAGAAAAGGATATTAGACCGCTTTTAGAGATGGAAGGTGGAAGTATAGAATTGGAGAGTGTGGACGACGGCGGCGTGGTGAAGGTGCGGTTGACAGGCGCATGTGCTGGGTGTCCGATGAGCCAGTTTACGTTGGTGAACTTTGTCGAGGCAACGCTGAAGGATAAGGTTCCGGCGGTGAAGGAAGTAGTTGCAGTAGACGACGCTAAGGCAAGATTTGAAAAGTTGTTGAAGAGGTGAGAGAAATATGGCGGAGGAGTTGGAGGAGTTGGTGAAGAAGATAGATATTGCCAAGCAATTACCCAGGGAAGTAGTGGAAGAACTTAGCGCTAAATGATGAAAATGACTTTTTCGTAGTGTTGTGCACTGCATGCGTGAATGAATCGAAGAAAATAGCACTGCTTTTAGTAGAGGAAAGACTGGCGGCATGTGTGAATGTCGCTGACGTGAAGTCAGATTTTAGATGGAAAGGAGAGCTTTGTGAGGATAGAGAGGCTTTGCTGCTAATAAAGACAGAAAAAAGCAAGGTAGATATGATTATAACGAGAATATACACATAAATGAGGATTAGCTAGCGGTGGTGTTCTCCTATCCGCCACTCA
>QENH01000079.1 GCA_003336485.1 Candidatus Methanophagales archaeon | reverse complement strand
GTCCAGCACCTTTCTTACGAAGTTATTCATTTTTATCCAAAAATTTCCCGTTTTCAACTTCAGTTATCCCTTTTTTTATCGTTTTATAATCTTTACCTGTAAGTCTCCCAACTTTCGAGATTCCGCCCCAACCAAATTCTAACGCCTTTATACCTGCCAACTGTCGTGCTTGCACCTCATTAAGACTACCCAAAAATCCAATCCAAAGTTCATCGGAATTATTTTTTCCCATGCGTATTTAGAAGAAGTACTACATATATAAAGTTATGGATTTAATTATAAGGTGGCCCCTTAGAAAACTGTTCACGATGTGTTGAGCCTTTCCACATAATAATATGTAAATGGCGCTATAAAAAAGTGTCGGGAATTCAGATTTTAACACCATGTAACCTCATAAACTAATTAGTCTTAGTATATCAGTCGCTTGCGGTAAACTGGAGCGACCGATATACCTTTATGGACAGCATAGCTGTTGGTGCAGAGGCTATGGCATGTTTGCCAAGTTAAAATCCATACAAATGGCCATATCTACCCTAAAACGCAAAAAGGAGAAGATTTGGTACTGTAATATCTTGACAGTCGCTACTTATAGTTTTTGAAAGAGATAAAGACAATAAGATTTACAACCAAAAATGTCCTTGATTTATATCAAGTTTAACCATTACTCCGTTCACGGATAATGAGCAGATGCTCTATGGCAAGAGCGACCCATTTACGCTCAGCGACGACTAAAACGTTTTCAGAAGCCAGACAGACCGTAGCACAGATCTGTTCTTTCAGTTTTTTGAGTTGACTTAGAATCCGCATTTCCACAATGCTCTTGCGAAACGCGGCGTATTTCTCTTTGAAAATGAGTTTCCCCTGGTTATTGACAAAATGATAGTGACATATTTGCTGTGGAGCCTCAGAAAAAACCACTGTTACTGCTTCACGGATCTGTTTGCTCATATCTCTGACTACTACTATTGGAGTCCCGTATAGCGAATTCAGTGCTTGCAGGAATGCCTTCACGTATTTTTTGCTTTCCGTGGGGATGATTTGAGCAGCCATAGTAATTCCTGTCTCCCCTTCTTTTGCCATAAACACAATTTCGTTACCTGCCTCCCCTGTTCCGTCCAGATGAAGCCGTACATCACCTCGTTTTTCAAAAAGGGCTTTCATTTGAGGGATATGCCTTTTGTGTAGAACATAAAACCTTAGTAAAAACTCTTCCGACAGGTTAGAAATCTCGCCAGTTGATATATCTATTCCCCTTGACAAAAGAATGGTTCTGATCTCTTCTCGTTGATAGTCGAAAAACCATCGTAAAATGCCAATTGCAACCATTACTTTGCTGTCAAAGTTGCGACCCGCAGGACATATCCGATTAACGAGCGAAACTAAAGACTCATCGAATGACCCGTGTTCCTTACAGTATCTGAAACGTATAGTAAACAGTATCTCGCCTGACAATGTTCTGACTATTCTTTTGTCTGTTCTTTGGACGTAGAGTCTTTTTTTACAGATGGGGCATCTGTTGTGGATTTTTTCGTGTTCTTCGGGTAAAATAGGTAGATACAGAACGTTTTTTTTTCGAAATCGTAGTTAATACCAATACGTTCCAGAGAGTCGCGCGTGACCGGGTGTCCCATATCCTCCAACAGATCAAAGACCTCATTTGGTGTTAAATCTCCTTGCATCAGCCGAACCGCTAAATAAGAGAACTGTACATCCCCTATAGGGAAATTAGTTGGGAAAGACGGGTTAGTACCCAAAGATCGGATGTGCCGCTGGATAACTTTTCCACCAACTCGGACTGATTCTACCTCGGCATAATAGACCTTGATTTTGCCGCTTTTATTACGCCGAACAATTTTTCGTATGTAGCTCATATTGTAGTGTAGCGTTCCACTACTATATATCTCTATCGCTTTTTAGTGAGAAACCCAGGATTCAACACGTAGAAGTAGAATGCGATGCAGTGGGTGGATTTTAGTAACCTAAAAATCCAACCTTATTTTGACCCCATAGGTTTATATCACTCATATTATTCCTATCAACGTAGGTATGACTCGATTTAAACCGTGCGCAATCCATGGCCCAATAATGTTCTTTGTCTTATATGTAACAATCCCTAATAGTATCCCCTGTGCAACAACAATAATTAAAGACACTGCCGTGAGATGTTGTGGATGAGCAAGTATAAAGGCCAGGACCGAAGTAACATATGCTACTTTTAGATCTGTGATTTCCCAGAGATACAATAGAAGAAAACCTCTAAAAAGAAACTCCTCATTAAACGCTTCAAAAAACATAATCACATCCCAATATGCAGAGGTGGGTTCTATTTGCCCCCACCATATTATTACTGTGAGTATTGCAGTAATCACTAAAACCCCAAGGCCCAAGATAATGCTCATTACAAGTTTTTCTTTTTTTACGCCTACCTCTGTTAATGCTGTTTTGATTGTACATCTCTCGAGATAGAGGATTGTAATTAGAGGCAGAATTGTAAATAGGATCATTTTTCCTACGAAATATCCAAGAGTTGGTTCAAGGATCTTAGCTAAATCACCTGTGATTCGATACCCAACGACTATAAAAATGCAACAAATGGAAATTACCACTACCTTTTGTAGACTTTCCCTTTTACATTTTAGGCTGTATAATAAAGGGATAAGTAGAGCTAAAAGCATCAGGGCTATCGGGAACATCCCAAGATTAAGCGGCATAAACATACTTCATCCTAGGTATATATATTTAATAATACAAGAACGCATAAAATTCAACTAAAATTGATTAATGACTCAGATTGACGCAGATTAACGCAGAAGAAATTAAATCCATATAAATCTGCGTCCTAAACTAAACTAAACTAAACTAAATAAATAGTTAGAAGTTATACATTATATACAATCGAAAGAAACGAGAGGAACAAATGGGAAAGATAAGCGTAATTGACGTTTGTGAACGTATAATCGAGTTAGAAAAACAGAACAGGGACGAACGTAGCAGGCCCGGGTTATATGTGCGAGAGTCGATGTCGCTGTTAGCAGACTGCCGCGATTATTGTGTGTTTCGCGTCTTTGATGCGTTAAGAATGTCTGCCGAAGAGATTGACGATTTAGTTGGTGACCTTATCGAATGCCGGAATATGTGTTCCGAATGGGAGCACGACATTTATGGCGGCTTTTTCTTTGCGCTCGCCAAGCTATTGTCGTTAGAGCATAAAGACAAAGTGCAGGACTTTTCAAGCACGGACCGGGAGGCATTTGAAGAGCGTTGGGCGAAAGCACGCAGTGAGTTGGGATTATAAACAGGAGAACTACTGGGGGATAGTAGAGGCAAAGTCAATCAGGCAATTCATTTTAAAATCCATTCCGGTCTGTCAGGTGGATCTGTCTTCAACATTTCCTTCCATTTCTGGTCCGTCAACCGCTCATTCATTGGCTGTTTGAACTCGTAATCGTTCTCCGTCAACTCTTCGTTCTCCTGTTCCGCTTTCGATATCGCGATTAAACGTTCAAGAATACGTTCTAAACTATGCAGTCGCGCTTTTTCTGTCTCACTCAAGACGTCGAGGTCCATCAATCCATTTTCCGTCATTTCCGTTAATGCTAATAAGCGAGCATAGAATTCCGGAACTGGTTCCACATAGCCCACCACCGGTTTTGGCTTTGGTTGCTCTTGTTGTGGTCCGGCACTCTCCAAACTGGGTGTATAACTCTGCTTAGCGTAAAGTATGGTATCATGCCGTAATTCGGCCCACGACGCGAGAGAGGTCTGCAATTCCTTCTCTTGCCATGCTTTTGTCTGCATGAACGTTTGGTGGCCATCGCCAAACCCATTTAACAACGGCTTTAACGCATATAGCCAACTCCAATACAAGTTCCTATTCCAGTCAGAGCGATTAAAACCTGCAAATCGACTTTTGAGCTTCTTTAACTGCTTGTCATAGCTCGTGTTTAGACCTTCATATTTGGTATCGCCCTCTTCTATTACAATAGCCTCGGCCCTTTCAGAACCGAGCACTGCCATAATATCTAAACCACGCGGGAAACATCTTGCTTGTCCTGCTAATGTGTCACACATCGTAAATGGTGTGCCGTTGCCGACATACTTTTTCAATCATTCACTCATCGTTTTAATATTGCATTTGTGGTAAAAGTTAAAAAAGAATGAAATAAATACCACAACTATAAGGGGGAGCACCAAAATTGTGCTTTAGCTCAATACTATTTCCGCCTATGGATTCTCCACTAAGCCATACTTCCAATTGGTATGTGACATTAGTATATTCATCTTGACTTTCGGAGTTATATAAATTAAAGAAATATTTAACTGCACCATTTTTCCCCTCACAATCTTTCAATTTCCTATAGGCGACATTTCCGGTATTCTGTGAAATGTGGTATAAAAGAGTTAATGTAACTTTGTACTGACTAACTTCTTATACCGCATCAGATCCAATACATCAAACATCGCCTTCTGGTCCGTCCAGTGGTACACGGGCTCTAGACTGATCATTATTGGGCTCTTCATCCTTTTGAAGTCATCTTCTATCTTAGCTTTACCCCGATAAACCCTTATTATCTGTGCGGTACTCCATTCGTGATTATTCGTGAAAAGAATCATTTTTCCAAACGATTTAAGCTTCTCTTTGTAGACGGTTTTGTTTACCGCGTAATCAAGCGTTATGTTACCATCTTCTTCGCCGACCACAACATCGAA
>QENH01000080.1 GCA_003336485.1 Candidatus Methanophagales archaeon | reverse complement strand
GAAAAGTCAAGCTATAAATATGCATCGAGTTAGAAAGGAAGCGTCTTTTTAGATTTGTGTCCTATTGTATAATTTCTAGTGGTTGTTGGGTAATTGTGGGACAGCCTCTATACAAGCATCGTTTTCGCCATAGTCCGAGCAATTATTAGGAACCAGAACCTTATAATCATACAAATACTCATCGTCCTTATTGTTGATCACCGGATGATGCATAAAGATGATTTTCGGGATGTTATGATCCGGAGTATATAACCGCTCCACTTGGCTACACCAAAGACCATTGCTTTCCGGTGTGCAGAGCAATAATAAGTACGGCAGCATAGTAGGGTTTATATCCAGCCATTTGGTATAAACGCTATAATCGGCTCCTGAATCTAATCCGACAAAGCAATAACCCTTCCACTCGAAATAGTAATCGCCAAAATCGTCCAATAAATGACTCATTCGCATCTGCAGTGATTTCAGTCGCAGTTACTGTATCCGCCAGTGTAATGACCGAAACAGCCATCATCAAAATTATAATTAAAAACAATCGGTGGTACATGTTTATATTATTATCAAGAATTATAATGATAAATACGTAGGTAAAGCGACCCTAGCGATAAACAATGTGGTTGCACTAAGGGTGCGTGAAGGTCCTGGAGCACGTGGATTTTAGCGCAGTGCATGGCGAATTTTATCGTCAAATACAATGGCTCTAAAGATTATCTGATGCAGGCATATACATATTATATTATACATCAGGATTTTCAATCTATCAGGGATAAAGAATGGCGGGGATGGAAGCGCAGAGCACAAAAGAGCGGAAATACCTACAGAGATGGGTGTTCTGGAGTATAACAATAGGGGTAGTGGCAGGACTTGGAGCGATTGCTTTTTATCTGTTGCTACAAATTACGAATGATTTCTTCTTGGGTTATCTCGCCGGGTTTCAGCCCACTTCTCCGGCTGGCGAACCGGATATACACCTTATACATCTACCCACTGCACCATTTCGTTTATGGGTGCTTGCACTGATACCCGCACTTGGAGGGCTTATTGCCGGATTGATTATCTATACGTTCACACCAGAAGCCGAAGGGGACGGAACAGATGCTGTTATTGATGCATTTCACAACAAAAGAGGCGAGATAAAAAGAAGTGTGCCCCTGATCAAGACAATCGCCTCGGCCATCACCATAGGCACCGGCGGAAGTGCAGGACGGGAGGGTCCAATTTCGCAGATAGGAGGTGGATTCGGATCTCTCATCGCTTCCCGGTTGAAGTTTAGCGAAAGAGAGAGGCGGATGATGATGGTTTGTGGTGCTGCTGCGGGCATCGGAGCCATATTTAAAGCACCACTAGGAGGTGCTTTGTTCGGCATAGAAATGCTCTATAAACGTGATTTTGAAATAGAATCCATGATTCCCGCGATCGTCTCTTCGGTAGTAGGATACGCAGTATTCTGCTCTATTCCGTGTATTGGCTGGCGTCCCATATTTGATACGCCACCTTACATCTTCACGCAGCCTCGCGAACTGATTTTTTTTGCGATTTTGGGTATCATTTGTGCAGCCCTGGGTATTTTCTATATTAAAGTATTCTATGCGACGCAAGACATTTTTAATGGATTAGCGATCCCGAACCATCTAAAACCAGCTATTGGTGGGTTTTTGGTTGGTATTCTCGCATTACTAATTGGCTACTGGAACCCACAGGCGTTGGATGGGATACTTGGCATGGGCTACGGTGCCATTCAGACAACCTTAGATATGACCGCCGCAGGCATGGACGTGCCACTTTTGGAATTGGTGGAATTAACACTTATCATTGCTATTGTAAAGATATTCGCCACCTCGTTTACCATAGGTTCCGGAGGCAGTGGCGGTGTTTTTGCACCTTCATTAGTTATAGGGGCGATGTTGGGTGGGCTCTTTGCAGGTGTATCTCACTTTTTCTTCCCCGAAATAATAGCGGGTTCAACGATGCCTGCTTTTGTGCTTGTAGGAATGGCTGCTTTTTTTGCCGGTGCTGCGAAGGTACCAATTGCAGCAATATTGATGATCTCGGAGATGGCAGGCAGTTACAGTCTGCTAGTGCCGTTGATGCTCACTTCGGTAGTGGCATATGCGCTTTCCGGTGGATTGACGATATACAAGAAACAGGTAAGGACGAGAAAGGAATCGCCAGCACATAGACGGGAATTCATGGTGGATCTACTCGAAGGGATAAGGGTAAAAGATGCATATGTAGAAGAGGTAGAGACCCTTTCGGAGGATACAACAGTGAAAGAAGCACTTTATTTCGTTGATAGAACCGGACATATATCCTATCCGGTCGTGGATAAAATGGGTATGATGGTGGGCATAACGTCCTTAATGGACTTGGAAAAACAAAGAGAAGAAGGTGCGGTTTATCGAAAAGTGAGCCGAATGTGCACCAAGGAAGTGATCGTAGCATATCCAGACGAGCTTCTTGAGGAAGCGCTGCATAAAATGGACCTATACCATTTGGGTAGATTGCCGGTAGTAAAGGGGCGAAGTGAAGAAGAGATTAAAGAACTGGTGGGAATAATAAGCAGAGCGGACATAATAAGAGAACACTGCCGCAGGTGGTCGCTTATTAAAGGTGGTTCGTCATGATGACTGCAACATTTATATTGCAGTAGGTACATCTTCTTATTGTATTCAAATTTATGAAATGTGTAAACAATAGGTAAAAGGAAAGATGACAATAAAGGAAGAATTACCACCGGGGGAAGTGCCGCCAGAGGAGATCCAGGAAGCAAATGCTATTGTTTCCTTTACTTTTTCGGATATGTTCAAATCAATCTTAGGCCCTAGTGGCTCGAAGAAACTGATCACCAGTGGCGCAACAAAAATAGATGCCGCAGACCTTGTAACCAGTAATGCATACAGCATTGTAAAAGAATTAGAGTATAAGCATCCGGCTGCTGATATATTGATTAACGCGGGTTTAACCCAGGGTGAGCGAGTCGGCGATGGCATATCGACTGTTATGGCGCTGATAGGTGAGCTTGTCTGGCGTGGCTATGAACTGAAAAAGTTGGGCCTGCACCAAAATGTGGTTATAAAGGGCTATGCTATGGCATTGGAACGTGCAAAAGAGATCCTTAATGAGCTCGCATCTACTGTGAACATAACGGATAGCGATCTTTATTTGAAGCAAGTGGCGAAGACCGCATTGAAGAGCAGTGCTTACGGTGGCGAGGATCAGTTGGCTGATGCAGTAGTGAAAAGTATAAAACGGTTAAGCGAAAGTGGCGAAATAGATGTGGACGATGTCGCAATAGAGACAAAGAAAGGCGGGAGAGTGGTAGATACGGGATTTTACGAGGGTGTTGTTATAGACCGGGATATTCTGGATGCGCTTCCAATAGAGAAGGAGAATGCAAAGATTGCCTTACTTGATTTCCCTATCGAGCACAAAGAGCCAAAAGTAAAGGGTAGGAAGGAGCTAAAAACAGGTACTGCAGCAAGGGAACGAAGCGGCGCAGGCGACACAGTCGGCGCACTTGATTTCCACGTTAAAATCTCAAAGCCTACTCATTTCAAGGAGTTCCGGGAGGCAAGAGCAAAGCTTTTCAATGATCTTATAGACTCTGTAATAGATGCGGGTGCAGATGTGTATTGCTGTCGGTGGGGCGTGGATGACGATGCGCTGGATAAGTTCCGCCGAGCGGGCGTAATGCTAATAAAGAGGGTGAAGCTAACGGACCTTAAGCGGTTGGAGAAATCAACAGCAGGGAAGATAGTGCAAGACGTGAGTGATTTGGATGCGAGCAAATTCGGCTCTGCCGGCAAGGTGGTACAGCGACCGGTAGGAGAGGATAAATACGTCTTTTTCGAACAATGCCCATATACAAAGACTTCCACGATAATTATAAGAGGTGCTTTTCTCCGGATTCTGGAGGGTATGGTAGGCGATATAAAAAGCGCTTTGTACGCGGTTTCGCTCTTATTCGATGATAATAGGGTGGTGCCAGGCGGAGGTGCGGTGGAGACCGAATGCGCCGCACAGTTAAGGAAATTCGCAATGGGTATAGCAAGCAAGGAGCAAATGGTAGTAGATGCTTTTGCGGACGCTTTGGAGTCTATACCGCGGGCGATATCGAAGAATAGTGGAATGGACCAGATAGATACACTTGCAGAGCTAAGAGCTGAGCACTATGCAGGCAATATCAATTTAGGGATTTCTGGCGTGGACAAGAAACTGAAGGACATGATGGATGAGGGGATAATAGATCCAATGCAGGTGAAATTGCAGGCTATTATCACTGCTACCGGTGCTGCGATCGGAATGATAAAAATAGATGATCTGCATATAGCAAAGAACGCAGTGACGGAAGAGGCGAATAATCCAGAAGCTCAGATTGTCGGCAGAACGCGAGATCTGATAGAAACAGAGCAGCAGTCTTCGGGATTCCAAATGTCCGGTGGGCGATTGAAATACGGTAGAACGGGCGAGAAACATCCAAAGTCGGTATATAGGAAGGATTGAAGCTTTTGAACTCGACAAAAGAAGGAAGTTCAGTCAAGAGACGTATCGCGTAGCAAAGGAAAAGGTTATTGTAGCGGAATTGACGTCTGAAGGGTTCGAGAAACTCCATGCAATCTGCGATTCTAAGGCGGTTGATCTCAACCGGTTGGAAAGGGGATTGGATTCGCTCGGTGAGGTGGATGCGTATTTGGGGACGTTTATGAGGCTTTATGTTTCGCTCGTTTAAAAAGAACAAATGGTTTCTTTGGTTGGCTCTGTTTTGGTATGAATTTACATTTTCATGCTAACGGTTTTCACCTTCTTTAAAGTTTCACTTGGTTTCTTTTTGATGATTAATCACATTTCCAAGAATATATCTCCCTCATATTGTTTATATATATCA
>QENH01000081.1 GCA_003336485.1 Candidatus Methanophagales archaeon | reverse complement strand
TTTTATCGTTTTATAATCTTTACCTGTAAGTCTCCCAACTTTCGAGATTCCGCCCCAACCAAATTCTAACGCCTTTATACCTGCCAACTGTCGTGCTTGCACCTCGTTAAGACTACCCAAAAATCCAATCCAAAGTTCATCGGAATTATTTTTTCCCATGCGTATTTAGAAGAAGTACTACATATATAAAGTTGTGGATTTAATTATAAGGTGGCCCCATAGCAGTGTTCTGAGCGTATGCTTTACGTACACATTTTTCTAAAAAAGAAACGTAAGCCACGGAAAAAGGAGGTTCTAGAATGAGTAAAACCGTAATATTTGAAAAAAAATATGGTGTGAACATAAACGATTTTTCCACGATTGAGGAAATTGATAAATTTATAGAAGAGAAAAAGGGCAAAAAACTAGAACTTATCAAACTTGATGATTGTGGCATTGCACATAGCAGAGGTAACGTATTCGAATTAAGGAAGTATGATATAAATCGTATTTTAGATGAGACATTAAAATAAGATAGGCCGCTACATCTATGGATTTAAATGCGCTTTTTTGCGTTCTACAGAAACGAGTTTTTGCCATCATATTCCGATTTGGTCGGATATATCGCCGATAAACCTCAACAGATATTGTATGAGCTCGATGGGGCTAGATCATATTGCGTCTATCAATTTGTATAAAAGAGTCGTAACAGGCGGTTATGAGTTGCTACGTGTTATAGATGGCACAAAAGCGAAAGAAGTTGAAGAATATGTAAAATCATTAAAGCGGTCTATTTCTACTATGGAATTTATAATATGTATCGTTATATCTTTATCCACTGGTTTAATTTCAGGATACCTACTCTCATTTATTTAAGCGGAATAAAACAAAGTTATAAGACAAAAAAAAATGGAATTCGAAACATGTCTCTCTGATATGGATGGCACTTTAATTGATTCATCAAAAGCGATTTTGAGTTCGGTTAAGGAAGCAGCAAGAATAACTGGCTTGGCCATTCCAACGGATGAAGAGATAAAGGCAACAATCCATTTGCCCAGTCGCATCTCTTTTAAGGTTTTACGCCCGGATATTGATTCAGACGAGTTCAAATCGCGATCACTACACCTTATGGCGACTAAATTCAAAGCTATGATTACGGAAGTCCCGAAAGCGAAAATAACACTTGACTTATTAAAAGCAAAAGGGCTAAAAATAGGGATCGTGACGGCAAAAGATAAAAAATCTGCAGAAGAGTCGATTCGGTCTTTTCAGTTCCCTTGTGATCTTTTGCTCACCGCAGAGGATACGAAAAGAGCAAGACCCGATCCGGAACCGTTACTTAAAGCGATAGAAATGCTCGATTCCATACCTCAAAAAACGTTCTATTGTGGTGATACACCTCAGGACATAGTCCAAGGTAAAAGGGCAGGAGTAAAAACTATCGGCTTAACTACTGGGCTGCACACAAAGGCGGAACTGGAGAAGGAAAAACCTGATTTCGTCTTTGATAACATTGATGTGGTCTTGAGTCTATTAGAATAATATACTCGGTGTACCCTACTAAAAGGAGAGAAATGCAAGAATTAATAAAATACGGTAAGAAAATCGTAGAGGCCGGACTTGCACATTCGCATTTCGGGAATGTGAGCAAGCGTGTGGGAGACCAGATGCTAATAAGCACAACGGGCAGCATGCTCGATGAGCTTGAAGGGCAGATTGTTACTGTTCCTATAGACCCCTCTACGCCCGATGAACTTGATGTTATTGCCTCGACAGAAGTAAATGTCCATCGCGCGATTTACCGTGAAACTTCGGCTCTTGCTATTTTACATGGGCATTCGAAATATGCAGTGGTGATGTCTATGCTGTGTAAGCAAGGCGAGCAGATAGTGCCTGAAGATTCGGAAAGCGTCTACTTCCTGCATGAAATCCCGGTTGTTACCGGTGGTATCGGCTCACAAGAATTAGCAACAAATGCGGCTTCTGCTCTGCGTGACCATAAGGGTGTTGTTGCTCTGGGTCATGGCACGTTTGCGCGTGGTGCAACAGTGGATGAAGCGTTTGTAATCATCAGCTCGATTGAGCATGCATGCACGGTTAAATATTTGTGTGATATGGCAAGGGAATAAACTAAAACAATCCTGCTATACCCTTTGCAATAAACTCTATTGCAATTGCCGCCACTAATATACCTATTACGCGGCTTAAGACTTCTGAGCCCTCCTTCCCGATTATACTGTATATCCGTTCCGCTTGCCCTAATAAGAATCTAGCTGCTATAATAGCCGTAAAAATAGCAAAGAGCACGATAAAAACGCCATATTCCTCTTGCATTAGTACCATAACCGCCGTTATAGCACCTGGACCAGCGAGTAGAGGTGTCCCTAACGGGACAGCGCCCACGCCAGCGCTGGAATCACCACTTGTCCCGTATTTATGCTCGCCCCTTAAAAGATCAAATGAGATGAGCAAAAGGAGTATCCCGCCTGCAATCATAAAGCTATCCGGAGTTATGCCCAGCACGTATAGTATTATCGTCCCAAGAAAAGCAAATAGTAGCAGTAGAATGGTAGCTACTACAACCGCGTGATTAAGCTCCCTCTTCCTCTCGCCGCCACTCATATCCTTCGTTAACGCCATAAAAATCGGTATATTGCCTGGGGGGTCCATCACTACGAATAACATGATAAAAGACTTCGCCAATAACAAACCCAACTCCAGATTTAAATCCATAATATATTTAACTTACTGGCACTTTAAAAGAAATTACTTTATAAACCATGCAGAGAGAGGCGATATGGACTGAGAAATACAGGCCAAGGAAGCTGGAGGAGGTATCAGGTCAGGAAACGATCATAAGGAACCTTCAGTCTTATGTCAAGAGAAGGAACTTACCGCATCTTATCTTTTCCGGACCCGCGGGCGTCGGTAAAACAGCCGCTGCGGTCGCTATGGCGCATGAGTTCTATGCAGATACATGGGCGGAGAACTTCACAGAGCTTAACGCCAGTGACGAACGGGGTATTGAAGTGGTCCGCAACACAATAAAGAACTTCGCAAGGACTATGCCTATCGGCAATGCCGCGTTCAAAATCATCTTCCTTGACGAGGCGGATGCATTGACAGATGCAGCACAGTCCGCATTGAGAAGGACGATGGAGCGATATTCAGGTACCTGTCGCTTTATCCTCAGTTGCAACTATTCTTCTAAGATTATAGAGCCTATACAGTCACGATGCTCGGTGTATCGGTTCAAACCACTTTCTTATGATGCTATCGCCTCGCGTGCAAAGTACATTGCGGATACGGAAGGTTTGACATTGTCCGATGATGCACTCAGAGCGATAACCTATGTCTCTATGGGCGATATGCGAAGAGCAATAAACGCATTGCAAAGTGCTGCGGTACTGAGCAGTGAGATAAAACCTGAGATGTTATACGAAATAACGGCAACTGCGAGACCTGATGAGGTAGAAGCGCTAATAGAAACAGCAATGGCGGGTGAATTTTTGGACGCGCTGGATAAATTGGGCGTCATGATAGATAAAGGTATCTCAGGCGACGAGATATTAGCGCAGATGCATCGGCTTGCAATAAAAATGGACATCCCGGCAAGACAAAAAGTTGAATTGATGGACCGAATTGGCGAAACGGACTACAGAATTACAGAGGGTGCTAATGAGCGGATACAGTTGGATGCGTTGATTGCTTCTCTTTGTCTCGTTTTCGGGTCCTCGGAGCAAGGGTAGTTAAAAAAGCAAGACCTCATCAAAGGAAAAACTGTCACCTTTGACCACCATCTCTTTAAGAGTCAGCTCGGATTTCGGTCGTTTACTTATCTTCGTCTCATTTCATTTACCGCCGAGAACGCTGAGTTCGCATCGGCATATATTTTACAACTATCAGAAAGAAAAACTTATATATGTTCTCTATAAATGATTCATATTGGATTATTTCGTATGTGGGGGGGACTCCCACAGCGAGCGATAAAAAAGGGGTAGGGCACAAAAGTGGGTAAAACAGTATTGGGTTATGGAGAGACTACAATTAGGGACTCGCAGAATTGTATAGCTGGGTGGTTGTTTGTGCATCACGATTTTGCATGCTGTATGTACGATATGGAACAGCCAGTAACAATTTCGGATTAGGAGGTAAAAACATGGATGAAATAAAAGGGCTAGAGCGCAGTGTTTTAGCTCAGGAGTCATGGGCTTTGGCTGTAGAAGGTGTTATTGCTCTGATATTTGGGTTTTTGATTTTGTTATGGCCGCTAACAGTGGTTATGTTATTCATCTTCATAGGTGCATTTGCATTTGTATGGGGTATCTTCGCCCTTCTCGCTTCGATAAAAGCGGATAAAGGGCGTCGCTGGGTGCGAATCCTTGAAGGTGTGTGCGGCATTATATTTGGGCTAATCGTCATGATACGGCCAGGTGTTAGTACAGTGGTGCTAATGTGGTTAATCATGATTTGGCTAGTAGTTAGCGGGATATTCAAGATAGTTGGAGCTTTCGCGCTACCGAAGGGCGATGGCAATAAAGGGCTGCTTGTAGTGAATGGTGTTTTAGCGCTAATCATAGGCGTGCTGCTACTTTCTCTGCCGTTTTTAGAGGGGGCACTTACTATGGCCATTCTAATCGGTTTTTACGGGATCTTTAGTGGCATAATGCTTATTTCGCTCGCATTCGTAGCGAAGAGCGCAAGAGGACAAACTGCAGCATAAAGCACAGGATAACCCTGATTGGAACTAGATAAGGGGTGGGGTAAGCAAAAAATAAACACCTCCCACAATATTTTTTTTGTACTTGTATATAAAGTATAACTTCTGCATATTTAAGCCGCAGATTTACACGGATTTAAGGGATATAAACTATAACTCTGCGTTCGCTCAGCATTAATTATTATAACCCTCTAGCAATATATCTAACTGATGCACCCG
>QENH01000082.1 GCA_003336485.1 Candidatus Methanophagales archaeon | reverse complement strand
CATCTGGGGTGGTTTCACCACTACTTTCTTCATCGCCTTTGCTGCTCTTGCGTGGATTGTTTATAATATCACGAGGAGATGGAGATCAGAAGAGATTCTGCTTGTCGTCTGGAGTGTGGCGATGCTTTTCATTTCACTCAAGCAGAACAGATTTGCATTTTACTATGCCGTTAATGTTGCTATTCTATGCGGGTTTCTCTCATGGAAGATCATCGAGTTCGTAAAGTTTAGAGTAGAAAAAGCAGAAAAAGTAAAAACGAAGAAGCGTGCGGATGTCATCTTCACTTTTATCGTTATCCTGCTCGTTGTTTTTTATCCGCCTTTAAACGAGTCAATAGCAACGGCAACACATGGCAGTGGAGGTCCACGAGACGACTGGTATGAAACACTTTCGTGGATGAAGGAAAATACACCGGATACGGGCGTTGATTATTATGCTTTGTATCCTAACGATTATACCTATCCGGAATCTGCATATTCTGTAATGAGTTGGTGGGATTATGGTCATTGGATAACTTATATCGCGCATAGGATCCCTGTTGCGAATCCATTTAATCACGGGTTCGGGGGACCCTATCAGGATGATAGCCCGGGAGCTTGCGTGTTCTTCGTTGCGATAAACGAAACAGAAGCGAATAATGTTGCCGATGCCCTTGACGTGAGATACGTAGTGAGTGCTTTCCCGATGGCAGATGCCATGGCGTCTTACCAAAACCTATACGGGACGATGACCTTCTGGGCAAATGACACCGCAGGACATTATACGGCAACTCGAAATGAAGGTATAACCGCGTTTGAGCTGGGAGAGAAGTATTTTAACACGATGGAGACGCGTCTGCATATGTTCGATGGAGACGAAGTACAATTCAAAGGTGGTACCCTTGGTGAATCGTCCATTTTGTTAATTATGCCTTTTCATACGAAACCACTACAGCATTATAGATTAGTGCATGAATCATCCACATATATGATCCCTCATGTCATCATGAACGCCACTAATCTGGACATGCTAAGATGGGAATGTTATACTGGTGAGGGTTATACAGGGGCAGAGAGATTAGTGCAAAGGCTTCATCATGGCTTGCCCGATCCGGATAATCCAAACCAGGTTAGATGGACCCCTCCTTTCGCTTCGCCGGTGAGCTTTGTAAAGGTGTTTGAATATGTAAAAGGAGCGAGAATAAAAGGAATAGCTCCTAATGGTTCCATTGTTGGGATAGCGACAAATATAACCACGAACCAGGATAGAGAATTTATGTACTCGCAAATAGCAATATCTAACGGTTCCTACGAGTTCGTTGTACCATATTCGACAGAAGGACCGATAGAAGGCGGCACGAATTATGATGTTCTCGCCACGCCTTATATAATAAAAGCGGGACAGATAGAAAATGAAACGATAGTATGGGGCACGGGAAAGGAAGTAGAAATAGGTGAATGGGAAGTGATGGACGGGGAAACAGTAAGGGTGGATCTCTAAATCTAATAACTCTGCTCTATATTATCTATTTGATACTATCCGTCTAATAGTTAAGAATTTTCTCTATTAATTACGAGGATGAATTAATGGTTAAGAACAAGATGATGACATGCATTCCGTTGTGGCAGTGGCTTATTAATAAAGGATAGCAATCACTAGGATGCAAACAAAAGCAAAAGTAATAGTACTTCTTTTTACTATTCCTATTGCTCCTGCTATATGCACCGTGCTTGCAACTCCGAATCCTTCTCCCACCGTGTAATGTCCAATCTTCTCCAGCTTCACTTTTAATGCGTGGCTCATTGCGACTATTGTCAAATGCACACCTTCTGTCTCGTTCACGGTTTTCCACACGTCCTTCAATTTTGCGTTACTTGCTAATATTAACATACCCACGGCAATCCGTTCGGGAATGTAATTCAGCACGTCGTCTGCTTTTGCCGAGAACCAGCCGAAATGAAGGTATCGTCTGGTTTTATAGCCCACAACTGCGTCCAATGTATTTACCACTCGATAGACCATAGCGCCAAAGACGCCGAAGAAAGCGAAATAGAAGAAGGGAGAGATAACGCTATCGGTCAAGTTCTCAGCTACCGATTCAATGGTTGCTGAGTTGAGATGTTCATCATCCAAATCAGATACGTCTCTGCTGACCATCCGTCCTACCGACGCTCGTTTCGAGTCCAGAGTATCCGCTTGCAACGCTTTCCGGCCAAATCTCTCTAAGCCACTTATCGTAAATGTCATCTTGAAAATAAGCGACCCCAAAACGATGTATACAAGATCTGGTAGACAAGGTAGCATTAAACATGGCAAGGCGAAGCTAGAAATAGTAAGCAGTGCATACACCAGACCAAGGATCTTTTCCCTTCTCGCTCTTCCACGCTTCGTGATTCTGTCGAAAAGATACATTAATCGGCTTATCCAGACGATGGGGTAATATTTTTCTATCCTCTCCGGTGGGTCGCCAATGGTCAGGTCTATAAGTATAGCAATAGCGAAAATAACGATCTGATCTATGAGCATTTTTCGGGTTTGTAACTGTAATAACGAGCTCATGAAATCCCAAAACATAATATGGCACAGTAGAACAAAACAAATTAGGAATAGCGAATAGAGTATGGCTAAGCTGCCTATTTGACTACGGGTTGTTACATGACTATGCGCTACGGTTTTTTTCATTTGCATTTTGCAGTGAGTCATTGCGCTTATTAGGTGGATATTTCTTCTTTAAAAACGCAAATATCTTCTTTACGTCATCCCTTTTTTCTATCTCGTCAACAGTTTCTATTCCATATTTCTCGAACTCGGCCATAAGCGCCGTTGCTACTTCTGATTTATGCAACCAGTAACAATCCGAGCACCCCCAAATACGTCCCCCTTCTTTTGCCTTGACCCATTCACCGCCGGTTTGCTCGTCGCAACAGGGATAAAAAGGGCAGAAACACCACGTACAATCCTGACCCGTAAAATGGCAGGGATAGTAATCGCACGTTTCGTCCGAGCCCACAATATCCCTATCTTCCATTATCTTCTTCAGATGCTTGTAAGCAAGTGGATGCATGTTTATACTCTCTGCTTCATATTTAGGTATGTGTCTGTCTAATTTAAAAACATGCGAAAATGAGAAATACCATTAACCGCAGAGTTCACAGAGAACGCAGAGGCTATAGACTAGAGATATGTCCTTATATCTCTTACACAATCCGAACCACTTTTATCCGTAACTTTAACCATTTTGAGATGTCACATCCGATTAAATTCCGGGGCATCCTTTTGAGCAGACTCGAACTTTGTTCGAGATATATTTTTTTGTATTAAAACCTTAACTTCGAATCGTTTTAGGGAACATATGCAACCCAAGTGCCTCATCAAGATCCATCACCTTCTTTGGAACCTCGGTGATCCTGCCACACCCACTCATATCAAAATGGTAGACCTTACCGTATTTGTATAACAGATCAATCGGCGTGAACTTATGATTGAGTTTAGCTTTCTTTAAGAGCTGCTCCAGCTTACAGTAGATATAGAGAGAAAGAAACGCGATGAATACGTGTCCAAAGACGCTTTCATCAGCCTGCAGGTAGAGCTTGTCCGCATTAAGCACCGTCTTGTAGGTGTCAAACATCTTCTCAACCACTTCTCGTTTCTTGTATAGGTGATAAATCTCCTGCTTCTCAACATCCATATCTGAGACAATAAGGATCTTCCCTGCCTTCTTCATCATATCCTCAAATTTTTTCCTGTCGATCTTGTGCTCGTCCAGTTTCTTGTACAGCGTCTTCTGCTCTTCCAGTCTGAGATCCTGATCCTCAAAAAGATAGAGGTAAAAATCGTTGTTTTTCCGTTTTCCACACTTAATCAAGCGAATGTGGTAGAAAAAGTATTCGTTGAAGTGGATACGAGTATCGTAATAATGGCTATTCCTCCTTGTCGGGAGCACGTAGGAGATTTTCTTACCCTTCTTACCGCCCAAGAACTTTATGGTGCCCTCAGAGAAGAAACCACGGTCAAGAATGAGGATCTTTTCTTTAATATCGAGTTCATTTATCGAGTAATAGAGGGTTTTTATATCCTTCACACTGCCAGGAAGAGAGCGAATCATTGTTGGCAATCCCGTGTCAGCACTGCAGAGAAGAGCGAGATTGATCTGAGGTACCTGTATCTTATCCTTATTGTAGCCCTTCTCCGCCTGTTTAATACTCATAGAACGGGAGAACATGGAACTCAGGTCATAAACAAGTTGATTACTCATATCTACAAGTTTTTTGAATATGGCGTTCTGACCAACTCGATTTACGCCCACATCACGCATCACAGCGGTGAGATTCTTTTGGTTTAGACTTGGGTTGATATCTTCGGCATTGTAGAGTTTCTCCCACGCATCTTTTGCCCGTTTTAGTGGGACATTGCCCATGCGTGTTCGGTTAAGTAACCCATCGCTCCATCAACCTCTCCCTTTTAACATTGGGATCGCATCCTTGACCAAGATAAATGTCGTATATGGTAAGCATATCCAATTTCAGCCCCATGCATTCAACAACTTCGGTTAATAACCGGTCTGCTTGTTGCGTAAACACCTTTGCCCAGCGTAAATGCGTGTATCTGTTCGCGTTTTCGGGATTGGCATTACGAATCAGCTGGAGGATTCTACGAGAGCACATTAACGTCAGAATAGCGACCCAAATTAAGCATTTCACAATGTTTGGGTTTGCACTTGGTATCTGATCCATACGATAGTTGCTTTTTAATTCCTTGAATACCAGTTCTATTTCCCATCTCGCTCTGTACAGGAGTGCGATGTCCGCGGCGGATAAGATTTCAACGCGAATATTAGTTAAATATGTGTGATACTCGCCAGATTCTGGATTGAAAGCACATACAACTCTGAATCGTCTCTTCACTGTGCTTTCTTTTCCCTTATATTTTCTCCTTTTGAATTCTACTTCCACTTCAACATCAA
>QENH01000083.1 GCA_003336485.1 Candidatus Methanophagales archaeon | reverse complement strand
TAAAGTTTTAGAGGCTGGATGCGGTGTCGGTGCACGGACGGTAATATTAGCAAAGAACAGCACGGATGCCGAAATCGTATCAATATACATTTCGCAGGATTCAATCACACAGGCAAGCGATTCAATCGCGAAAGAAAAAGTAATGAATGTTCATTTCCTGCAAGCAGACATTTTAGCGCTTCCTTTTGAGGACGAGAGCTTTGACCATGTATTCCTATGTTTTGTACTCGAGCATCTTAAAGAACCAGTAAGAGCATTGATGGAATTGAGAAAGGTATTGATTCAAGTAAATCCGAATTGATGGATGGTTTTGTGAATAAAACGATTGTGCCAATGGTGGAAGGCGTAGAAAAAGAAGCGTTGGAGTTGAAGCTTATGGGCAAAACCGCATGGGATAAGGGCATTCGGGATTTGCGTAAGATAGCAGCACGTCCTGATGGTACCTTTTGTTATACATTCTTTAAGGGTGTTGGGATGAAATAGTTTCTTCTTCGTTCATCTCAATATCACCACTTAAAAAATTTAGTATAAGGCAAGCGTCCTATAACTTGTTCTCTGTCTCTTTCCATTCGAGTTAAAGCAAAACGTATCAGGTCAATTCAATCGGCTTCGCCTCTTTCCACATCTCCTCAAATATCGCTCGTATCTCTTTTGCTAATTTAACGTCCCATATCTTAGTTATCGCAAGTATTTGAGCGGGATTCTTCGGATTATTGACTTTTAAAACTACTTTTTCAGCGTCAATCACCTCAAAATAAGAAGGAGTTGCTCTTTTCATCACTCTTATTTCAACATTATCCATTATTTTTTCTTTTATTCCTTGTTCTTTTAGGTCCCTCATCTTAGATATTATAAACTCTTCATTCACCAGAGCTCTTATTCTTACTCCTCTCTCTGAGGCGTTAATTACTTCCTTGGCTACGGTGGTCCCACTATCTTTTAAGTTACATTCATCGTCCGGATAAGCATGCTGTAAGATGATGCAGACTTCTTTTTCGGCCTCTTCAAAATTCAATCTTAACATTTCCACAGCTTCTTCTACACCGACTGCGGTTGTCCAGAAGGTTCTTTCTTTTGGCGCTGTTGGAATTTCCTTTGAAATATTTTCTTCTATCTGAGAAGCCGCTTCAATCGTCTTCTGCAACTGTGTTTCCATATTAGCCCTTTTTTGCTGCAACAACGTCTTAAACGCCAATCGCGGTTTTCTTGCCCGGTATTTCTTTGGTCTGGTATTTTGAACCTCAATCAAGCCCTTACTTGCCAGCGAATTCAATTCCTGATAGACCCGGCCAAAAGGTATTTTTGTCTTCTTGCATATCTCGCCTGCTTCGGCGACACCCAGTTCTACCACTTTCAGGTAAGCCTCAGCCTCATAATTACTCAATCCAAGCTCCTTGAGCAGCCTTTTTGTTTCCATTTACAACACCTTTACTGGTTGTTTGTTGAGTATAAATCTTATATATACCGTAATATAAACGTATATCCTATGAAAACAAAAGAACCATTCAAATGTATTCTGATGGCGATACTTCTAATTTCGCTCTTTACACCTGTTACCTACGCTCAATCTCCCGCGCTCACAATCACCGACTACACCGTCCAGCCAGAGATTCTGACTCCCGGAGAGCTTGGCACAGTAACTGTAACAATAAAAAACACAGCAGTAAACGCAAGTGCGGATATAACAGACATCTACCTCTTTGCACCACGTTTCGAGCACGACCATAAACGCTTTGAGCACGTTGGCATACTTGGCGGAGGCAGTAGCACCTCAATCACATTCGCCTTTACCGCTTCTGAAGAGGAAGGGATTTACTTCCCGGAACTCCACGTCGTTTACAGCCCGGAAGGAAGTCTTGCTCGAGAAACACTTCGCTATCCCTTTCCCGTAAGGGTCAACGAACGGACATCCATGAAAGAAGTTTCGCTTGAGGTAGAAAAGGATATTCCAGTGGAGATACGCCCCGGAGACGATTTTACACTCTCTTTAACGCTTACGAACCGCGGTGAAACCGCAGCACACGACACTTTCGTTGAAATCGGCAAAGTCAAATCGGTCTATTTTAATGATCCCGGCAACTACTATATCGAACGTCTGGAGCCAGAAGAAAGCTATGAGATCATGTTAAACTTCAAATCGAGTGAGAATACACCTACCGGAATGATTATGATTCCAATTAACTTTACATATATGGGATTGAGCGATGAAGGGAAGAAACAGAGCGAGATTGCCGGTATTGAAGTTATAGGATTAGCAGAGTTGAGTATATCAAATATAAAAATCGACCCATTGACGGTAAAACAGGGAAAAGATTTTACACTTCTTGTTCGCATAGAAAATGCAGGAGATGGAGATGCAAAATCCGTCAAGGCAACCATAACAGACCTACCCTTTTCCGGCGTAAAAGAAGCGTTTTTGGGTAAAATAGAGCCGGATGACGATAGCCCGGCAGTATTCACATTGATACCTAACGAGAGTGGCAGCTTTGGGTACCATCTTCAAATTAGCTATAAAGATGATTCAGGAGATCATACAATTACAGAAGAGCTGAGTTTAGTTGTTGAAGGAAATGAAAACAATGGTATATTGACCGTAATTATTCCTGTCATTCTGATTGCTTTAGCAGGCATCGGCATTTATTTTTATTCCAAAAAGAAGAAGAAGTGATGACGATGTTAAAGAACTTTAAAGTCGCATTTTTCTTAGCGCATAAATCTATACGGCGAGGGAACCTAGGAACGGCTATTCTGACAGTTACGATTATGTCGTTGATATTTGTAAATCTTGTGTTTCTCCCTTCAATCGTTTCAGGTATTGGAGAAAGTATGAATGTGATGTTGATAGACTACACGTACGCCAATATTGTTATTGAACCACAGGAAGACGATCTTTACATAAAACATGTGGACAGCATCCGGAAGAAATTAAACAGTCTCCCTGGCGTTGCAGGAACATCAGCACACTATATCTCTGGTGCAACTTTTACCAACAAGGATAAATTTGTAAGTGGTGCGCTTTATTCAATAAATCCCATAGACGAAGTAACGGTTACAAAAACCCATACCGGAATAATAGAAGGCGAGTATCTGAGTGAAGCGGATACCGATGAGATTTTACTGGGCATCGATCTGGCTGGAGAGGCGGGAAAAGAAGCTGAAGAGCGAGACCTTGGTGGCGTAAGAGTTGGCGATAAAATCAAGGTAACTTTCAGTAATGGAGTCATAAGAGAGTATAGAGTGAAAGGAATTTTCAAAACAAAATCTTTTGTGGCTGATGGTTCTGCATTTATCACAGAAAAAGAGATGGAATCTGTCCTGGGATTGGATAACAAAGCCTCAGAAATTCTTGTTAAACTCAACCAAAGAGGAACGGAAGAAGCGTTCAAGAAGAAATTTATGGAGCTTGGCATAAGTGAGGATATTAAGACTTGGGTGGATAAAGCAGGAGGAATTGTAGGAGACATAAGCAGCAGTTTCTCGCTTATTACTTTTATTTCTACATTTATTAGTCTGGTAATGGCTGTCGTTGTGATATTCATCATTATCTACATTAATACGATCAACAAAATAAAGCAGATAGGCATTTTAAAGGCTGTTGGAATAAACCAGGGTGCTATAATCAAATCTTATGTGATACAGGCATTATTCTATTGTTTCTCTGGCATTATCCTAGGGGCGTTTCTGCTATACTTTTTAACTTCTTATATGGCTGCAAATCCTATATCTTTTCCTATGGGTGATGTCAAACCCGTGGTAGAGCAACAGCTCATAATCCAGAGCATAATCAGTTTAATTGCGGTTTCATTTATGGCCGGACTTATCCCATCATGGAAAACAGTAAGGGCGAATATACTAAAGGCTATATGGGGATAAAATGATAGAAGTCGAGAATCTGGAGAGGGTTTATGCTATGGGGAAAGTGCAAGTGCAAGCACTGAAAGGCGTTTCTTTCGATGTCAAAAAGAGCGAGTTTCTGGCTATAATGGGCGCCTCAGGTAGTGGTAAATCCACTTTGCTTCACCAACTTGGTCTGCTTGATACACCAACAGCAGGTAAGATGTTTATAGATGAAATAAATGTTTTGAGATTATCAGATAGAGAAAAGACATTATTCAGACTAAACCATTTGGGTTATGTATTTCAGGAATATGCAATTTTGCCCGAGCTTACCGCGGTGGAGAATGTGTACCTGCCAGCTATGATGCGCGGGGAAAGGAAGGGAAAATACTTAAAATCAAGTATAGATATTCTGGAGACGGTGGGTCTTGGTAGTAGATTACATCACCTTCCCAGAGAGCTTTCAGGCGGAGAGCAGCAGAGGGTTGCAATTGCAAGAGCAATAGTAAATAAGCCGAAGATCCTCTTTGCTGATGAGCCCTGTGCGAATTTAGACAGCGAGTCGTCAAAGCAAATTCTTGAATTGTTTAAAACGCTAAATGATGATTCCGACCAAACCATTGTGATGATCACACACGAAGATTGGCATAAGAAATATGTGGATAGGATTATCTACATGAAGGATGGGTTGATAGAGACACAAACAAATTTTTGAGTCGTTTCAGGTCAGTTCCAGAATTGGTTATGCTTCAGATCCGTTCAAACAGTATACGCCATTGTAAAAAAAAACACAAAAATATTTATATTCTCACCGCCTTTAATATGCAAGGACTAGAAAAATGAATTACCAAGATTGTATCAAGTTTGCGAACGAAAACCCGGTATCTTATATTGCAACTGCGGACGGAGCACAACCAAGGGTTCGTGGATTTCTGATGTGGTTTGCAGACGAAAACGGATTTTATTTCCATACGGGTGCATCGAAAGAGGTATGTAAACAATTAAAGAGCAATCCAAAGGTGGAAGTATGCTTTTATGCACCAGGAGACCCCCAAACTGCGAAAATGATGCGAGTTGCCGGCGAGGTCGAATTCCTTGATGATATTGCGCTTAAGACACGGCTGCTTGAAGAAAGACCGTTTTTAAAGGCAATTGTAGGGAGTGGTGCAGAAGACCCGTTGTTAGTTGTAT
>QENH01000023.1 GCA_003336485.1 Candidatus Methanophagales archaeon | reverse complement strand
AAGGTTGACTATGAGCCCTACTTGACGAACGCCAAAAAGGGGATTGTTGTGGGGATGTTGTGTATGGTGCTGGCAGTGGTAGGGATTATTGCTTTTTCTTCGGAAGTACAACCTGTAGATAGCGTGTCAACAGACCATGAAGCACCACCGGTTCTTAGCTCAAATCTGACGAACATGAGTTCTGTTGTAATCGATGAGAGAGGCGAGAGCAAGACTAGTGAAACTAGCGATAGTGCAGTTGAGCTCTATCTCGAGCATCAGAAGAACATTGTGAACGCAAGCGGATGGAACGAATACATCATCAGCATTACAAACCCGAACGAAGATGATATACATAAGACGATCTATTTAGAAGGGACACGATATAACTGGGACGATACGGGCTGCTGGGTACGTGATTCGGACTTCGATGGTAAAACTGTTGCGACCCTGGAGAATATGACGGTGCGATCAGGGGATACTTTACAGGTTAGGGTGCCTGTGCAGCTTAAAGCAACGGGCGAGAGGAATTTTTATATTTTTGAGGGGAGGTGTGAGGTGGGGTAAAAAAAGTCAACAGCCCATGACTGCTTCGCAAAATCAGGGGCATCCAAGTGGATGCTCACAACTTTTGAGTTTCTGTCGGTTTGATTGAATCTTGTTCTTAATTGAGACGTGCAGGTATAATTTAAAAAGGTAGAACTAATATTTTTTAAGTACAATTCAATTTGAATACAAATGAGGATGCGCTGGAAACAGAAGTGAGTAAGCATTTAGAAAAAATGGGGTTTGTATGGACGTAAATAATAATGAAAATACCGGAATTGTACTTTATGCCAATTTATTAAGCGATATTAAAACCCGCATTCGTCAGGCACAGGTTAAGGCAACACTTTCTGCTAATGCCGAGATGATAATGATGTATTTGGATATAGGCAGAATAATACATAAACGACAGCAACAGCAAGGATGGGGAGCTGGGATAATTCCTCGATTAGCAAAAGATCTTCACAATGAATTGCCTGATCTCAAAGGATTTTCCGAAAGAAACATAAAGTTCATGGTGCAGCTTTATAAAGAATACGAAACAGATGCCGCAATAGGGAAACAACCTGTTTCCCAATTAGAAGATATGAAACGGCTTGTTTCCAAAATACCATGGGGCCATAATATCCTGCTTATGCAGAAGATAAAAGATATTTCTCTGCGTTTCTGGTATATGGCACAGATTATCCAGAACGGATGGAGCAGGGATACTCTGGGGTTGATGATCAAAAGCGAGATTCATGAGCGTCAGGGGAGTTCTACGACCAATTTCAGATCTACTCTGCCTGATCCGCAGTCCGACCTTGCCAGGCAATCACAGAAAGACCCGTATATTTTTGATTTTCTGACGCTGACCGAACCTTTTTATGAACGGGAGGTGAAGAAGTTGGGGGCGATTTGTAATAAATTCCTTAACTGTGGAAAAGCTTCCACACAAAAAGCTGAATATTTGAGTGGGATCAGTCATTGGATTTCAGGTGCTGATGTATGGAAATAAATAATAATAAATTAAAAATAGCAGCCGACATTTCGCAAACTGCGGAATATCAAAACCTGCTAGGCAAAATTTCCGATACATATTCACAAGGGAAATACCGCGCCCATCAAGCCGTCAACACCCATCTGATCGAAACCTACTGGCAAATCGGTCAATATATTGTGGAGTTTGAACAAGGCGGAAACATTAAGGCAGAGTACGGCAAAGCCTTGCTTGCTAACCTCGCTAAGGATTTAACATTGCTGCACGGCAAAGGCTTCAGTCGCAGCAATTTGGTGTACATGCGGCTGTTTTACCTGCGTTATCCAATAAGTCAGATGCCGTCTCACCAATTGAGCTGGTCTCACTATGTGGAACTACTCAAGTTGGACAATGATCTTGAACGGGGTTTTTATGAAAAGCAAGCCATCGCTGAACGCTGGTCGGTGGCAGAACTTAAGCGTCAGAAAGCATCTGCCTTGTTTCTTCGGTTGGCTGCGGGTAAAGACAAAGAAGAGATTTTGAAACTGGCGGCACAGGGGCAATTGGTCGAGCAACCGACAGATATTTTGCGAGACCCTTATGTGTTCGAATTTCTGAAATTGCCCGAGCCGTATCTGCCATCGGAAACACATCTGGAAACCCTACTATGTAATCATCTCCAGCAGTTCCTGCTCGAACTGGGTAAGGGCTTTACCTTTGTCGGGCGGCAATACCGCATCACCATCAACAACACGCACTACAGGGTCGATCTGGTATTCTACCACCGTATACTCCGCTGTTTTGTGCTGATCGACCTTAAAATAAATGATGTGCAGCACCACGACATTGGACAGATGAACCTGTACATGGGCTATTTCGCCAACGAAGAGAACACCGAAGGCGACAACCCGCCCATTGGCATCGTCCTCACGAAAAACAAGGATGAACTGCTTGTGGAATACGCCACCTACCAGATGAACAGCCAGCTTTTTGTGCAGAAGTATCAGCTTTACCTGCCCAACGAAGAGGAACTGCGGCGGGAGTTGGAGATTATTTGCCAGACGGAGGAAGATAATGAGTAATGGGACATTGAAAACGGATACAAGTCAATTATCATCTGTCAATTCTCTAATTAGAATCCGCGGGAAAGAAATCGAGAACTTGAGTAACGAGATCAAGCAGAATGCAGACGTTGTGATATGACCCAACACATACCCTCTAGAATAACACGAAAGGAAGCAATTATCGACACCGATTAACGCTGAAAAAAAATTAAATCCGTGTAAATCTGCATACTAAACTAAATTAAATTTATAGGTAGAAGTTCTACTATAATTCGAGAATAAAGAGAGGAAAAAGGTAAACCCGAAGAAGGCCGCCCGACACGGAGGAAAAGGCCGGAAGAGATCATGTCAGGCGCCTTCATTTTTCGGGAATGTGTAGAATTAGCTTCACTTCTTACAAATACATATTGGTTGCGAAGGCTATGTGTAAACAACTACAGTATAACAAACCAATCAAAAATAGCATGAATTAGCGGAAGTCGTTACCGTGCACACAAAGGGTATTTGGTATTGTGATAAGACGGTTTACAAGGATTATAGAGCATTTATAAATTCTTTTCGCTGCCATTGACTTGGTCGCAATTTGGTCTTTTTATCTTATGGTGGTGATTTGATAAATAGAGCGGAAAATGAGAAAAGGGAACGCCAAAAAGGGGATTGTTGTGGGGATATTGTGTATGGTGCTGGCAGTTGTGGGAATTGTTGCTTATTCTTCGGAAGTACAGCCTGTAGATAGCGTGTCAACAGATTATGAAGTGCCACCTATTCTTAGCTCAAATCTGACGAACTTAAGTTCTGTTGTAATCGACGAGAGAAGTGAGAGCGAAACTAGCGATAGTGCAGTTGAGCTCTATCTCGAGCATCAGAAGAATATTGTGAACGCAAGCGGATGGAACGAATACATCATCAGCATTACAAACCCGAATGAGGTGGATATGCATAAGACGATCTATTTAGAAGGGACGCGATATAACTGGGACGATACGAGCTGCTGGATACGTGATTCTGACTTCGATGGTAAAACAGTCGCGACCCTGGAGAATATGACGGTGCACCCGGGGGATACCGTTCAGCTTACGGTGCCTGTGCAGCTTGAGGCAACGGGCGAGAGGAATATTTATGTTTTTGAGGTGAGGGGCGAGGAGGGATAAAGGAAGGGGAGATAGTCACTGACCGCGTTTTAGAAAAAAGGGGCATCGTACCGATGCTCAAAGATTTTGTATTCCTGCTCTTTATCTTGTTTAATCCTGCTCAAAAAAAAGATCGAAAAGGTTTCTGCCTGCTTGAGTCTCAGTTTGATTTTCTGGAAAAATCTCTCTTAAACCATTTTGGAAGTAACCAGAAATTCCTTGCCAAATATCTTTGCCATGTTTCTTTTTAACTAATTCCGTTTTAAAGTCACCAGGTGGATCTGGTGAAATAATGTAAATCTTTAGTTTATAATCTTTCACAGCTTCAGCTAATATACGGTTGATATGTTCATCCCCAAAACCATAACAGATTATAAGTAAACGACGCGGGTCCTGCGAAAGCGGGTCATGCGAAAGAGCCTTTTTAAAAATTTCAGAGTAATACCTCAAAAGCGGTTATTTCTGGATTTGTTCCTTTTTACCCTTCCCAATAACTATGTTCTCCGTGCCATCATAACTTCTCCAGTTACATGAACCGTGAAGCTTTATAAGGAAAAATTTTCCATTTTGTAAAATATCAGATTTAATGCGATTTAACGCCCCTTCATTAGGTAGCCGACAATAGTCTGGATCACCTAGTTGCTTTCTAAAATCAGATGTGAACCACTCTAAATCATTTTCGATTCCAGGAATAGAAAGGAGAGAGTCACAATAAAGTCTTTCAAAAAACAGATCTTGGTTGAGTGTAAAAATGAAACTTTTATTACCGTTATCCGGCAGATAATAACCTTTAATTCTATTTTCATTAAAACGAGTAATAAATTCTGTAATTTTGTTAAGCTTAACTGAAACCTGGAAGTCGCAGGCATATTTTCTGAGAATTGAGTCTATGTTATCATATGCAAACATCACAGCATCTCTGATAGCTTTTTTTTCATCTTCTGTATATGAACCTTCAATTATAGAAGTGTAAATTGATTCATAGTCAAAATTATCCATCATTAATTCTTTAATTCCCGGTTGAGTCTGGATTTTTTTGTGATTGAATATTGTAGCCCACATCTCAATTGCTAGCGGAGCCCCAAAATTTTTTGTAAAACCCGCCCCAGTTAGTAATATATGCTTACCGCTTTGAAAATTCATGTTATTATCTTTCGTCTTTTTAAATCGTAACATCCAATAACATATAATCTTTCTTAGAACGTGCGCCCATTGTACAGGTTTGAAGAAGTTATTTCGGATTCTTAGTGCTAATACGAGCATGAGACTAACCTGCTGAAGTCAGTTAGCCCGTACTTAAGTACAAGGTCTGTACTTAAGCACAAGAGCCCATGACTTATTTTGTAACAATATACTTAGGCCTATAAAAACTTTTCTATTTTCCTCGTGAATGAGGACGCTTTATTTGCAACACCGAAAAACCAATAATTACCGTGATCAGAACAACGC
>QENH01000022.1 GCA_003336485.1 Candidatus Methanophagales archaeon | reverse complement strand
TAGAGGCTATAAGGGGAGAAGGTTTTGATGTGTTAAACGTGAGGGAGCTTGCACAAGGAGCCAGTGATGAAAATGTTTTTGAATTAGCAATGAAACAAAAAAGAGTTCTTCTCACGTTTGATCGAGAATTCGGAAATATATTCATATATGATATCAAAAACTCTTTTGGTGTTGTAATCATACTGATAGGTCAATTAAAGAAGGAAGAAATAATCAAATATACAACAACTTTCCTTAAAAGTGAACTCGCAAAAAATATGAAGAAAAAATTAGCTATTATAGGAAAAAAGAAAGTTAGAATCAGGTCGTTTTTATGAAATCTGATATGATTATAGATAAGAGGAGTTACGGGGAGCGATAGCGAGGGAAGAGAAAATACTAAATCAGAGTTTTTTAAAAAAACAACCGCGTTAGTGGATAATATTGGTCGCAATTTGGTCTTTTTGTGTTATGGTGGTGATTTGATAAACAGAAGCAGAAAATGAGAAAAGGGAACGCCAAAAGAGGGATTGTTGTGGGGATATT
The DNA here is from genome assembly GCA_003336485.1 of Candidatus Methanophagales archaeon. Lineage (GTDB taxonomy): Archaea > Halobacteriota > Syntropharchaeia > Alkanophagales > Methanospirareceae > Methanophaga. The sequence continues at coordinate 4,750 of QENH01000022.1, read as the reverse complement.
GTGTATGGCACTGGCAGTTGTGGAGATTGTTGCTTTTTCTTCGGAAGTACATCCTGTAGATAGCGTGTCAACAGACCATGAGGCGCTACCTGTTCTTAGCTCAGATCTGACGAACTTAAGTTCTGTTGTAATCGACGAGAGAGGCGAGAGCGAAACTAGCGATAGTGCGGTTGAGCTCTATCTCGAGCATCAGAAAAACATTGTGAACGCAAGCAGATGGAACGAATACATTATTAGCATTACAAACCCGAACGAGGAGGATATACGTAAAACAATCTTTTTAGAGGGGACACGATATAACTGGGACGATACGGGCTGCTGGGTACGTGATTCGGGCTTCGATGGTAAAATTGTTGCGACCTTGGAGAATATGACAGTGCGCTCAGGAGATACTTTACAGGTTACGGTACCTGTGCAGCTTAAGGCAACGGGCGAGAGGAATTTCTATATATTTGAGGTGAGGGGTGCGGAAGATAATTTAAAAAGGTAGAAATGATAATTTTTTAAGTACAATTCAATTTGAATACAAATGTGGATGAGCTGGAAACAGAAGTGAGTAAGCAATTAGAAAAAATGGGGTTTGTATGGACGTAAATAATAATGAAAATACCGGAATTGTGCTTTACGCCAATTTATTAAGCGATATTAAAACCCGCATTCGTCAGGCACAGGTTAAGGCAACACTTTCAGCTAATGCTGAGATGATAATGATGTATTGGGATATAGGCAAGATGATACATAAACGACAACAGCAGGAAGGATGGTCTGCTGCAATTATCCCACTCTATCCAGAGACTTAAGAAACGAACTGCCGGAAGTGAAGGGGTTTTCTGAGCGCAACCTTGGGCGTATGCTTGCTTTTTTCCGCAATTATCAAGACATCGATTTATTTTTGCCACAGCATGTGGCAAAAAGTGGATCGTCTGACATTTCACTCCGACCTGATGCAAAGTTGCCATCACCCGATCTGATCCTGAGTCTTCCATGGGGACATCATGCGCTTTTAATGGAGAAAATAAAAGATAATTCATTACGCTTTTGGTATATGGCACAGATTATCCAGAACGGATGGAGCAGGGATACTCTAGGGTTGATGATCAAAAGCGAAATCCATGAGCGTCACGGGAAATCCATAACCAATTTCAGATTTACCCTTCTGGATCCGCAGTCTGATCTTGCCAGGCAATCCCTGAAAGACCCGTATATTTTTGATTTTCTGACGCTGACCGAACCTTTTAATGAACGGGAGCTGGAAACTGAACTGATAAAACATCTTGAAAAATTCCTGATTGAACTGGGCACCGGTTTTGCCTTTGTAGGAAGGCAGTATCATCTGGCAATCAGCGATAAGGATTTTTATATTGATCTGCTGTTTTATCATCTGAAACTGCGCAGCTTTATTGTAATCGAACTGAAAAAAGGGGATTTAAAGCCGGAATACGCAGGCAAGATGAATTTTTACTGTTCTGCTGTTGATGATCTTCTCAAACACCCGACCGACCAGGCTACTATCGGGCTGATATTATGCCAGACCAAAGACAGAATCCTTGCCGAGTATGCTTTATGTGATATAAATAAACCCATCGGCATATCCGAGTATGAACTGACCCGCGCCCTACCGGAAAACCTTAAATCCAGCCTGCCGAGCATTGAGGAACTTGAAGCGGAACTGGGTAGGATACATCAGGAGGAGAGCGGCGATGAGAGATATACCAGAGGGGTACAGGATGAGCGAGGTGGGTATTATTCCTAAGGAGTAGGAGGTGAAGACATTGGGAGAAATTGTTAGGAAATTTTTAAATGGTGGGACACCTTCAAGACAATTTGAAGATTATTGGAATGGAAATATTACTTGGATAACAAGAGCCGTATTTTAAATAGTTGGAATTAGAATCCGCGGGAAAGAAATCGTGAACTTGAGTAAATAAGGAAATATTTAAAAAATTTGGAAAGGGGGCGAGTGGTGCATTATACGATTAAATGACTCCTATGACCCAACACATGCCCACCAGAATAACACGAAAGGAATCAATTATCGACACAGATTAACGCCGATTAACGCAGAAGAAATAAAATCCATGTATATCTGCGTCCTAAATTAAATGGGCAGAGATTATACTTTAATTCCAGAATAAAGAGAGGAATAAGGTAAACCCGAAGAAGGCAGCCGGACACAGAAGAGAAGACCGGAAGAGATCATGTCAGGCGCCTTCGTTTTTCGGGAATTTGTAGAATTAGTTTCACTTCTTACAAATACCTATTGGTTGCGAAGGGTATGTGTAAACAACTAAAGTATAACAGACCAATCAAAAATAGCATGAATTAGCGGAAGTCGTCACTATGCACACAAAGGGTATTTGGTATTGCGACAAGGCGGTTTACACGGATTATAGAGCATTTATGGATTCTTTTCGCTGCCATTGAATTGGTCGCATTTTGGTCTTTTTATCTTATAGGGATGATTTGATACACAGAGCAGAAAATGAGAAAAGGGAACGCCAAGATAGGGATTGTTGTGGGAATTGTTGCTTATTCTTCGGAAGTACAACCTGTAGATAGCGTGTCAACAGACCATGAAGCGCTACCAGTTTTTAGCTCAAATCTGACGAACTTAAGTTCTGTTGTAATCGACGAGAGAGGCGAGAGCGAAAATCGCGATAGTGCAGTTAAGCTCTATCTCGAGCATCAGAAGAACATTGTGAACGCAAGCGGATGGAACGAATACATCATCAGCATTACAAACCCGAACGAGGAGGATATACGTAAAACAATCTATTTAGAAGGGACACGATATAACTGGGATGATACGGGCTGCTGCTGGGTATGTGATTCGGATTTCGATGGTAAAATCGTTGCGACTCTGGAGAATATGACGGTGCGCTCAGGGGATAGCGTTCAGGTTACGGTGCCTGTGCAGCTTGAGGCAACGGGCGAGAGGAATTTTTATATTTTTGAGGTGAGGTGTGAGGAGGTATAAAGAAACCCCCAAACCCCAGCACCACCCAGAATAAAATAGTGCCAACTGGCCAGTACTTCAGCATTAGTTGATAAATATAATCAAAACTGAGATACTAGAAAATGAAAAGGAAGCAGGAAAAAGAGCGATATGATAGACTATCGCTTAAGACACTGGACTGGCAGTTCCAACAAGAAGCGATTGAGGGATTGAGCTGTTCACCACAGGAGGCAAAAGCACTTACTGAGATTGTTAAAGAAGTTTTTTAGAGAAAAAAGATCCGGTGCAGGTAGCAAGAGAGACAGATCACCGTCCGGAAGCAGTGGGGAAGTATTGCCAGCAGTTTAATAAACTGAATAGGGGTGTGGAAAATGAGAAGGGTAAGGAGGAGATAAGGATTGTTACCGGAATGAAAGCTCATTTACTAGATGAATACCTAAAGATTATGGAGGCGCATAAAGCTGCCCTTCCTCCTTAAGAGGTACTGGCCAAATGACACAACATAAATTCGGGTGCATCCGTTACTGTTTTTCGTTTTTTGTATGGAGTTCTATCTTATCCTAACTTGAATGAACAAAAATAAAAAGATAAGCAAAACGCTTATCTCAACTTTTTCAATCTATTTACCTTTCCCTTTACCTTTCCCTGTGTCAATCACCCATATAGTATCGGTACCTTCAAATAGGGTTCCGTCCGTCAATTCTCCCGTCACTTCTATTTGTACCTCTTCCCCTACTTCAAGTATTTCTTGTACAGCGGACCTATCAAATTTGACCATTAGATCGGCAATGCCATCATCGTCGTAATCTCCGATTTCTGTTGGATTTGCTTCTGCTGAAATCGTATCTTCTAGTAGAATCGTGCTAATATCAATATCTGCTACGTCATAACCTTCTGGAAGTTCTATATAACAGGTAATCCATTTTCCAGTGCTCTTTAGATTTAACGTGTCTTGATCGATGTCGATTGTGGCTGGAATAGGTGTTTCGCCAAGCATCATCATCCAACGATCGCTATTACCCGATCTATCGGATCCAAACAATATTTTACTTCCATCAGGACTCCAATCAACTGCTTCATCCTGTGAGCTATCAGTAGTTAGCTGTACCAGATTGGTACCATCTGCATTCATAACCCAAATATCAGCGTTTCCTGATCTACCTGATGTAAATGCTATATACTTCCCATCAGGACTATAAATTGCATGTTGATCTCCATTTCCTGGTAATGTCAATTGCTGTTTGTTGGTTCCATCAGAGTTCATCACCCAGAGGCTATATCCTACCCCATATACAATTTTAGTGCCGTCTGGACTCCACCAAGGCTGATTATCGTCAGCAGGATCGTCAGTCAATCGCATTTGATTGCTTCCATCTGAGTCCATAACAAAAATATCTTCATTTCCAGTGCGTCTTGATCTAAAAACTATTTTCGATCCATCAAAATTATATTTAGCAGAACTATCGCTTCCTGAAGAAGTCAATCTAACTTTGTTAGAACCACTTGGATAATCCACTTCGCAGATATTATTGGTATATTTACCATCATGATATAATATTTTTGACCGATCAGGCTTCCAATCAGGGTCATACCCGTCTGTAATTAACAGTTTCTCATTATAGTCCCATCTGAATCCATTATATAGATGTCCCATCTACCATAGAAGGGGGTCCTCGTAAATGCGATTTTACTTCCATCCGGACTAAAACATGAACGCCCTTCATCTTCTGGAGAATTTGTTAACTGCGTCAGGCCTTCATTCGTTATCGTAGCGCTTGTGTACCCCACGCCTCC
>QENH01000021.1 GCA_003336485.1 Candidatus Methanophagales archaeon | reverse complement strand
TAGGATAAACAAATAATTGAAACATGAGTTATGTGCTCAGTACTTAATTAAGTACTGGTATGCGACCCAAATAGGAATGAAAAAGGTCTATGAAAAACGATGATTTACTTCAAAAAATCAAAAAATCAGCCCGTGAGAACCGGATGGTGCTTTACCTCGGAGGTAACGAACTGACAACACTTCCTCCAGAGATAGGACAACTGACGAACCTGAAGGTGCTTGACCTCCGGTATAACGAACTGACAACACTTCCTCCAGAGATAGGACAACTGACGAACCTGACGAAGCTTAACCTCAGTAATAACGAACTGGCAACACTTCCCCCAGAGATAGGACAACTGACGAACCTGACGAAGCTTGACCTTAGTGATAACGAACTGGCAACACTTCCTGCGGCGATAGGAGAACTGATGAACCTGACGGAGCTTGACCTCGGTGATAACGAACTGGCAACACTTCCTGTGGAGATAGGACAACTGACGAACCTGACGGAGCTTGACCTCGGTGATAACGAACTGACAGCACTACCAGTGGAGATAGGACAACTGACGAACCTGACGAAGCTTAACCTCAGTGATAACGAACTGACAGCACTACCAGCGGAGATAGGACAACTGGCGAACCTTATGGAGCTTGACCTCCGGTATAACGAACTGACAGCACTACCAGCGGAGATAGGACAACTGACGAACCTGATGGAGCTTGACCTCAAGGAGAATCCGCTAAAAGACCCACCCCAAGAAGTTGTTGTAAAAGGGACAGCAGCTATGTTGGATTACTTGAGGGATATGCCTAATGGAAACTAGAGCCTAATCTAAAAGAGAAAAGGATCCTACGCTTATTGAAGGCCTGGGGGAAAACACAACTCGCAGAAATACCCCCAAAAAATAAGTAAAAGGGCCAAATTGCGACCCGGATCTTCCCTTAACGCAGCGAACGCAGAGGTCTTTTGCCTGTCCCATCCGAAGAATCAGTGAACAAGATAACACTATTGGACCATTATTGGCATATACCTAGCGTTACATCTTTGTTCTTCGTCCGTTACCTCTAAACACATCATATATTCTCCTGGCAACGCATATGTGTGATTGACGCTCATTCCAGTTCCGTTTGTGCCATCTCCAAAGTCCCATCCATACGTTATTATTGCAGCATTGGGATCAAAAGTCCATGACGCTGTGGCATCAAATGTCATACTCTGATTCGCAACGGGATTTTGTGGTGCGTACGTGAAGTTTGCATAGGGTACAAACTCAGATGGGATTACTATGCCCGGATTTCCAAACTCTTTTCTTAGTATCTCTAATTTTACTGTAGTGTCGTTCTCATAACTCAGTATCTCCGTTTTAGAACTAGCAGGAGCGATTTCTAGTTCGCCATCATAAACGGTGTTTTGTCTATTACATTGCCTGCTGCGTCTATTAGCATAATTGACGCATCCTCATCATGTAACCACCGTTTATCTGGAGTAACAGTCAAGTACTTCTTTGGGTGTAGCGTTGTATTTGCAACTATCGTTGTATTGGTCCCGCACCAGAAGTGGGAAACTAAAGTCCAATTGCTGATGTTCACGCTACTATCTGAGGGGTTGTAAAGCATAACCCACTCGTAACGGTTGCTATCTCCTTTCGGATTCTGTTCGATAGCTTGTATCACTATATGATTCACGTCGGGAGTTACGGCTACTCCTATTGCGATGCAACTTACAATAGTTGCTAGAACTATTGACGTTGCCAATAATATGAAAGAAATGTTTTTCATCTTTTGTCTTTTCACCTCCTAATCTAATTATTAAACAATCAACAATATAAATGGTTGCAAAATGTGACCAATCTGCGACATTGTTTTTTCTTTGCTAATGGTAAAAAGTAGACCTTTTTATCGTTACTAGCGTTTGGTTGATCTTCTTTAATCTTGGTAACCCGTATTAAAACCGTTTGTTTTGGTTTTCCGTAGCCCTCCGCTCCGCCATTCGGTGACCGTTATGCGACCGATTTTGACATGTTAGAAAGTGCGCACTTTTTGCTGTTCTACTATTGTATAATTCGTTTTAGATCGGAGCCCTGAGCTCTGGTGGATCACCAGGCCAACAGCTCGTGAATTTAACCTTATTGTATAAATATTCCAGGAAGTGCTCGAGTTCCACAGGTGGAAGTTAGCTGCGGTATGGAAAGTTTTGTAAAGTGCTGTGAGAACAACTGTGTAGTTTTTGTCTTATTAATTTTTCAGGTGAGTCCCTAACCTATTCTTCTAATTGCGCACTAACAAAAAGGCACCACTGAAAAAAGAATGAAAAAACCCCGTGTCGATATGGTTATTACAGCACTACTCACTGTATCAGGAAGAACAACGGAATATTTATGCCATTCTCATCAAAAGAAACTACTGAAATTTTAGATGATATAGAATATCCATGTGTACTTGTATCCCCGGCTCAGACTCTCAGTTCCGCGGAAAGGAACGACATTGGTGGCGGTAGCGGAAATCGAGTACTGGCCTGGCGAGAACTGGTGGGTTTTTGTAGCTCCTGGTGGCAAATAGATAGTTGCCGAGGAGGGGCCAGTAAAGGTGACGGTAATTGAACGGTAGGCGTTGTTTTTGAGCTCTACCTGCGGGTTCTCCCAGATACCGATGGGCGTAATCACTGGCGGCGGCAAATTTGGCGTTGGGGATGGTGGTGTTGGCGTTGATTTAGGCGTTGGTTCATAAGAATAAACGTTATCGCTGTTGCTTATGAAATTATTGGGATAGATATTGTTGTTGGTGGAATCGTAGAGGTCAATGCCTTTATCATTGTTGTTGGTGACATCGTTGCCTGTTATTTCGTTTTTGCTGGAACCCCAGAGGCAGATGCCGTCATCGTTGTTGCTGATATTGTTGCCTGTTATTGTGTTGTTGCTGGAACGGTAGAGGTAGATGCCGGTCCTGTTGTTGTTGCTGACATTGTTGCCTGTTATTTTGTTGTTGCCGCTGGAATCGTCGAGACCTATGCCGACGCCGTTGCTGCTGACATTGTTGCCTGTAATGGTGTTATTGTTGCTGGAATAGTAGAGGCCGATGCCGTGATTGTTGTTGTTGTTGACATTATTGCCTGTTATGGTGTTGTTGCTGGAAGAGGAGAGGTAGATGCCGACGCCGTTGCTGCTGACATTGTTGCCTGTTATTCTGTTGTTGTTGATGATGCGGTGGGAGATGCAGATGCCGCCCCAGCTGTTGCTGACATTGTTGCCTGTAATTCTGTTGTTGCTGGAATCGTCGAGGCGGATGCCGCCCCAGTCGTTGTTGCTGACATTGTTGCCTGTTATTGTGTTATTATTTGAGGTTACCTTGATCCCAACATCGGTCCACGAACTTCCAGAGTTTGTGACATTGAACCCTTCAACGGTAATCCCATCCGCAGTCAATGTAATCGCACTTTCTCTTCCACCTGCATCCACAACTGGTTGACCATTTCCCTTTAGTGTGATAGATTTATCCACAACCACATTCTCGTAGTAAATACCGGAATGAACTATAATCCTATCTCCATCAGAAGCTTTATTTATCGCATCTTGTATCCCTGTGAAATCCTCCCCGCCGCTGCCATCCACAGAGCAGTTCGTTGCCGATGCCGTTCCCACAAGACATAGAACCAAAATCGTAACGCTTACAATCAGTATACCATATCCTTTATCCATCTTTCATATCACCCAATTAACTAACATTCATTTCGATTTTATCTTAGCCATTCATCCCATATAAGTATATTTTCCTATTTATACCTTATCTGCAAGATCAAGGCGTGTTTTTTTATTGGTAGAATACACATGACCTCTTCGCCTAATAAAAATGTGTAGGTCTTGGCGAAAGCGTATAATCCGCTTCCCACTCACGACAATCAAACTCAGAAGGTGGAATATACATAACCTCCGCATATCCCTCTCCTACCATCATCTCATTAACATTTGTCTCATTAACACAAACAACCGCCAGTATCCTATAATACGGGTCATATTGCTTCTCATCATCCACATCGAGCATAACCTCTTCCCACATGCATGTTTCATTCAAAAACTCTTTCGCTTCCTCATAGCCTTCCTCACCTATATCTGGTGCATCAATCCCCACTAATCTTACCCTTTGGACCCCGCAAATGTTGAAATGAACGTCAATCGTATCACCGTCAACCACGTTCTTAACGCATCCGCTCCATAGCTCCCCCTTCTCCAAATCCCTAACGTCAAAAGTCCACCCTGAGTTATTACGCATCCAATATCTGTTATCGCTCTCGTTATCGTTTACAACGGGTGTTCTTTCTACTACATCGCCAACTGCATCTCTCAGGATTATTGATTCGTTGTTGTTGTCAATCCAACGATAAGAAGGGCTAAAAGTAATATAGGCTCCTGGGTAAAGGGTAGTGCCTTCGGCTATCCATATACGTGCTGTTGAGCCATTAGTGGTTTTTAAAGTCCAGTTTCCTATATCCACGCTTTTGTTCTGCCATGCAGACTGATAGAAAGGTATTACTTGACTTTCGGAGTTATATAAATTGAAGAAATATTTAACAGCACCTTTTTTCCCCTCACAGTCTTTCAATTTCCCATAGGCTACATTTCCGGTATTCTGTGGAATGAGGTATAAAAGAGCTAACGTAACTTCATACTGACTAACTTTTTGTATCGCATTAGATCGAGTATACCAAACATCGCCTTCTGTTCCACATTCAGGTCATTAAGAAGACACAACCTCTTATCTACGTCATAAAATTTGATAACGGAGAGTTGAACATCAGAAAGCTCTTCTACCATCCTTTCAAGGCTCAATTTAACGCCAGCCCTCTGTAATTTACGTTTCAGGAGCAGTAATAGCATCAATGCGAGAACACAACAAAAAGCATGCACCCTTATCTTCTGGTCCGTCCAATGAAATACCGGCTCTATACTGATCATTATCGGGCTCTTCATCCTTCTGAAGTCATCTTCTATCTTAGCTTTACCCCGATAAAACTGTATTATTTGCGTGGTACTCCATTCGTGATTATTCGTGAACAGAATCATTTTTCCGAACGATTTACGCTTCTCGTTGTAGACGGTTTTGTTCACCGCGTAATCAAGCGTTATGTTACCCTCTTTTTCGGTGACCACAACATCGAAAAGACCCTCTGGGGCTTTTGCCTGTATCTTTTCCGCTTTCTTCTCAATTGCTGATTTTGTTCTGTATCTTCGCCGTCCTATCTTCGATTCGAGCTCCTCAAACTCCTTTTTCCTCTTGTCAATACCCTTTATGGAAGTTTTCAGGTTCCTATTATAAAGTTTATGCTCGTAAGTTA
>QENH01000084.1 GCA_003336485.1 Candidatus Methanophagales archaeon | reverse complement strand
ATATCAACAAACCGGTCAAACCCTTCTGTACCTCCTGAACATATCCCGCAAAGTGGAAATAAGCCTAAATAGAATGCGAATATTAGTACGAACAGCATTGCAAGCCAGTAATGTGGCATCGAATAGAAGAAAAGGAATGCAGAAGTCGTTTCTATATCAAGCTTGCTGCCCCTTTTCCAGCCCGCTATTGAGCCTATTAGCATTACTATAATAGCACCAAAGACAACTGCTGGTATCAATAGCACAAGCGTCCATTTCAGTTTGTAGAGGATAACATCAAAAACAGGCTGCATGTAATGGAAAGAATAACCCCACGCTCTATGAAACAGGTTGACGAGATACGAGAGGTATTGCTCGTATAACGGTCTGTCCAAGCCGAATTCTGCTTTTAGTTCTTGAACAAGTTCCGGAGCCCTATAGTAGAGCACTTCGCCTAAAATATTTATGAATGGGTCACCGGGCATCAAGCGTGGGATGAAAAAGATTAGTGTAATGATGACAAAGAATGAGAGGATATATCTAAGTATTTTGCGCGTGATGTACTGGATGTGAGTTGTCATTCTTTTTATTACACATTAAAAAGGATATTTGTAGGAATATTTAAAACTATGAGATACAATTTTAATATTAACAATCAAAATATTGAAAAATGTGATGTAGTACTAGCATCACATTCCTTGTACTTAATAGAAAATATTGAAAAGTCGCTGAAAAAAATGTTTGAACGTGCGAATAAATATGTATTCATTATAATCGGAACTGGAAGACAACCAATATTTTTTTACAAACTTTGGCAGGCCTTCAAAAATGAGGAATATAAACCTTATCCCTGATTTATTCAATTGTATAATAAATTATATGATATGGGTATAATGGCAGATGTGACATTTGTGCAAAATAGTTGCAATTACGTGTACACTGATTTAAAGCAAGCAACCGAACAATGGTTACAGCGACTTAGCCTACCCTTCTCAGAAGTCAAGGAACTTCAAAAATATTTAAATGGCATGCTAAAGAAAAAGGAAGAATTCCTCTCGTTAGAAGACAACGCAAAAAATGCAATAATCAAAATTGAAATTTAAAAATAAAAAAGGAGGAAAAAAGAGAAAACCTCCTAACTTAACCTATCGGTTTAAGGCTGAACCATGTCCAATAATTTACAGGTCCATATCCTTCTTGGGGAACCCATCCTTCCCACTTGTCGCTCCGATACGGATATATCGCATCGCCCCAGATAAGAGCTATTGCTGGTTGTTCTTCGGCTACGTATACCTGAACTTCTGATACCCATCTCTCCATTTCTTCGACATCTTTTGAGTAACTGATATTTTCTACAAGGCTAACGAGTTCCTCATCTTTGCAAGTTCCAAACAACCCAGGCATGTCTACGAAATAAGTGACGCCACTGGGAGGAGCTATGTTTCCGAAGGGAGTGGCATACCCAATTAGCATATTGTAGTCACGATCCCCAAAGAGGAACCTCTGTTTTACCTCGGACATACTCAGCGCTTCCACATGGGTATCAAGCCCCACTTTATCGAGTTGCGAGTTGATGACCTCGGCAGTGCGAACGATATGTGGGAATCCGTAGGGGTAGATGGGGATTCGAAGTTTGCTGCCATCCGGTGCTTCGCGAAGTCCGTCGCCATCTCGGTCAACAAAACCTGCGTTGTCAAGGATTTCCTCCGCCTTTGTAATATTGTACTCAAGCTTCGGCAGATCGGGGTTGTGACCCGGAACTGTTGGTGGTGTATATCCTTTCCCGGCAACTTCTCCATAACCCGCGGCTATCATGTCAACGATGGCTTGATAGTCTATGGCGTAAGAAACGGCTTGCCTGAACTCCTTCACATCCGTTGGATACTCGCGGTATACAAAGATGAGGTGAAGTGGGGTTCCGACATCGGGGACAACGCAGAGTTCTACGTTCTCAGCCTTAACCAGGTCTGCTGCATATACACCCGGAACCGGATTGTAATACTCGAGTTTTGCATCTATCTCACCTTTCTTGAGAGCCATCAGCAGTGTATCAAGCGTTCTATAGGAATGCCATTCGATCCTATTCACAGAAGGTTTTCCTGCGAAATAATCCCTATTTGCTTTGAGATAAACGATCTGTGCATCTTTGTCGCATCTTTCGAAGATGAAAGGTCCGCATCCGACTAAGGCATCATCACCGTCATATTCCTTTGGCTCGTCAACTCCTTCCCAGACCTGCTTGGGCACTATTGGTGCAACAGGGATGTAACTCATGAGCGTTACACCTGCGACAGGTTCTGTGAAAAATACCTCAAGGGTGTAATCATCGAGGACATCAATATGGTCAACATAGCTGCTAAACCAACGTCCAGGACTTCCAAACTTATGTTTCATCCGGTACTCGATAGTAAAGGCGACATCATCCACTGTGACCGGCTCACCGTCGTGCCATTTCGCATTTTCAACGAGATAGAACGTTATTGTCTTACCATCTGAAGCCACTTCCCATTCTTTGGCAAGGCCCGGGGCTATACTCATATCAGAGTTGTAAACGAGTAAGCTGAGATGGGTGACACCGAAAAGGCAATTCACGTTCCACGGTTTTGGGCCGAAGACGCTCATCAGATTAAACTCATATTTCGGGACCCCCAGACGCAATGGATATTTCGACACTTCCCCCAGAATAATCAACTCGATATAAGTAATGTCACCCACATTTACCCGTCCATCCTGATTCGCATCTGCTAACTCTGTCTCCGGTTTCTTACCAAGAATTATCAGTCCCACGTAGGTTACATCTCGCATATCTATCACCCCATCGCCGTTGGCATCACCATAAAGCTCTTCACTTGCACTTACAGTTGGCATAGATGCTAACAGCATTACACTTATCAGCACTGCGATAATTCCTATTTTCTTTCTTACCTTCTCCTCAGCAGAACATACGCAATTACCGGCATAGTTTAAGCACTGGAATCACCGATAACAACCTCGTCATCAATCCATAGCGCAAGTATCTCCGCCGCATCTTTATTCGCAAGCAAACCATTAGATATATCTAATACGCTTCTGTCCCCGATCTTGCCGACCACGTCGAAGCTTACTTTCGCTAAATATCCAGAGCCACTCACACCCTCGCCCATCGGCATGCTAACGAGCACCCGTAGAGTGTCTGCATCAACGAACTCCCACGTGCTCACCGGTATTGTCGCACCGTCCAGACTACCATCTGCAATGCCGGTAACGTTCACCACACTCGAATCGAAGGAAAGATCGAACGGTGCAGAATTGAAATCCGTAATGTTAGCCACGTCTATGGAGACATTAAAAGTCTCGCCTGCATTTACCACTTCTGGTGCGTCTACTGTGGCAGTTACGGCGTCGCCAGTTTGCTCTGCTGCCAACCCAGGAATTGCCAAAGTTAAGCAGATAATAGCTGCTGCGATGCAGATAGCTATGCCGCGTGCTAAAACGTTTCTTCTATACTTTTCTTTTTTGGCCATATTCTGTCTATATCACCTCCTTTTTGTTAATTTTATGCAACAAATGGGATAACATTTGAGGGCATATATAAGCTTTTTGTTTTTTTTTCTTACTTTGGACTATAATAAAATCAAAAAGTAGCATGCATTGATATTATATGTAAGGGGCATATGTCGGGGGATTTTTAGGAGTTTCTTTTAAAATCTAAAAGGAAGTGTTTTTTATACTCAGGAATAAATGTATTAATAGAGAAGGAGGTGCTGTAAGATGCAAAAAACAATAGAGGTTGTGTATGAAAAAGGAGTGTTCAAGCCTTTGGAACAGGTGGACTTGAAAGAAGGGGGAAAAGATAAAGGACGATATAAAGAAGTTTCCAGAGAAGCTTTTCGGGATTTTTCGTGGAAAGGATTTGTTGAAGCTCTTAGAGGAAACCGAAGATGAATGGGGTATTTATTGACTCAAGTGTCTTCCTGGACTTCTTAGAAGGGAAAGAAAAGGCAAAAACGCTTCTCGAGGAGTATTCCGGTCTCAAATCAAAACGATGCATTAATCGCAGGAACGTGTAAGCATTATGGCAAAAATAAAATCGCTACTTTTGACCCTGACTTCGAAAGACTCATATCATATCACCACCAATAACTACCCGTGTAAGGATTCCTATGACCATTGCAAGGGCTATGCTTAAAAGTGTCCCGATTAAATAGTACTCTGCCATTTTTCTATCTGTTAATTCATTGAACCTTGCAATAGATATGCACTGATAATGGTTACTGTAATATATGCCGAGAGAATCACGACTGTTTTAAAAAAGTAACTCATTTCGCCCCACCTGTCATGTCAGTCACCTTCGGGGCATTCGCAGTTATCAGCCAATTTCGGCTTACAAACTCAGCAAAACTTTTCCCCGCATTTTTCACCAACTTATATCTGCTCCTCTTTAATATTTTAGAAATAGTTTGTTTTTTTATATATGGCAATCAATGATATTATTGAAATAATGGAAACATACAAGGAAATAAATGTTGGATAGAATAAATGATAGGAAAAGTTATATGGTGTGCCGAATAGGAGGTGATGCCAATGACAAACGCATCTATCAAGGCGGAGATTGTTAAACAGCTTGACTATCTCCCAACTGAACTCCAACGGCATGTGCTGGATTTTGTACGAACATTGTCACGACCAAAAGGAGTGCCCGGGAAGCAACTGCTTCATTTCGCCGGAACAATTGGAGAGGACGATTTGCAAGCAATGACCCGGGCTATCGAAGCAGAGTGTGAGAGGGTGGACTGGAATGAGTGGTAGATTCCTTTTGGATACCAATATTGTTATTGCCCTCTTTGCGGGTGATCCTTCTGTGGAAGAGCAACTGGAGCAAGCCGAGGAAGTTTTTGTGCCCCGTATCGTTCTGGGCGAGTTATACTTTGGTGCCAGCAAGTCTGGACGTGCCCAGCAAAACCTGAGGCGAATTGATGAGTTTGGTTTTAACACTGCTGTGATTGCTAGTGATATAGACACTGCAAGGGAGTATGGGGTAATCAAGAGTGCACTGCAAGAGAAAGGACAGCCGATTCCAGAAAACGGTATCTGGATTGCCGCAATTGCTCGACAACATGACCTGACCTTGGTCACACGAGATGGACACTTCAAAGAAGTTGAGCATCAGAAGATCGAAATGTGGTAAAAGGCGTGGGTTAAATTTGACAGACCAAAAGCAAGTGATGAGGGGTAATGGGGATAGAGCCAGTGTGTAACTATTTTTGCACTTCACATTTTACATTTTGCATTTTACTCTCCTCTAACCCGAGGATCAAACACCGCATACATAACATCAGCCAAAAAGTTCGCTACCAGCACGC
>QENH01000085.1 GCA_003336485.1 Candidatus Methanophagales archaeon | reverse complement strand
AGGGGTGTATGTTAAGGGCGAATGCTCAATATCTTGTGGAGTCCGAGTGATTGATTGCAAAATGCGGAAGGCGAATTGAAAAAGGGATAGAGGGAGGAGAAGGAGGAAAAAAGGCGAAGGCAAGATTCTGTTTACTCCTCCCTACTAAGGCTTAGCCTTTTTAGTGGGTGGACCACGACAACTCCACTCACTGCCGATACACTTAGGTGCGCGCACATCTTTTCATTGTATCTACTTACTTCTTTATTTTATACTTGGATATATTTATTACTTTCGGTTTTTGTCTGTTTTTTATTCGTGTGTTATTTATGATTTTATATTAATTCCGTATTACAAAGAGAGGTTTAGCATATATACTATATACGAAATCCGTACAAATTCATTACCTTTCTATCGCCTTCTCTCTTAACCTCGGATCCAAAGCATCCCGTAATCCATCCCCTAAGAAATTGAATGCTAAAATAGTAATCATTATCGCCAATCCGGGAAAAATCGTCAGGTGCGGCGCAGTTCGCATGAAATTTTTACCATTATTTAACATTGACCCCCACTCAGGAGTTGGCGGTTGTGCTCCAAGTCCAAGAAAGCTTAATGCCGCTGCCGCAAGGATCACATAAGCCATACCGAGCGTTGCAATCACGATAATTGGTGCCACACAACTTGGCAGAATATGTCTGGTAATGATATACCAATCGCCGACACCAAGTGCTCTTGCTGATTCCACATACTCCTTCTCCTTTACTGATAGCACTACCCCTCGCACCACTCTGGCATATCCGGTCCAGCCTACTATTGCTAACGCTAACATTACATTAAAAATGCCAGGACCTAAAATACCTGCAATTACCAATGCCAATATGATCCCGGGAAAGACTAACAAAATGTCCACACCCCTCATAATTAGCTCATCTAGTACCCCGCCATAGTACCCGGCAATCATCCCGAGCGTTATCCCGATAACACTTGTTATTCCAACTACTATTATTCCTATCTGTAAGGATATTCTGGCCCCATAGATTATTCTGCTCAGCATACATCGCCCTAGGTTATCAGTCCCAAGGGGATATTCCATATTGGGAGCTAGCAAACGTTCTTTTAGATTTATCTCGATTGGATCATGCGGGGCGATATAAGGTGCAAATAGCGCAATAAGCGCCAGAAAAAGGATTAACACTGCTCCAACCATTGCTATTTTATGTTCCTTAAATTGCATAACAATCCCTGCTAACCGACTTACCATTAGTTCCCCCCCTTTTCGTATCGTATCCTGGGATCCAGAAGAGCATACAAAATATCCACCGTTAAATTTACAAGAACAAATATAACTGCGATAAACAATATACCACATTGCATCATTGCGAAATCGCGTTCAAATATCGAATCAACCAATAACTTACCCACGCCGGGCCAGGCAAATATCGTTTCAACTATTACAACACCCTCAAGTAAACCAGCGAATTGCAAGCCCACAATCGTAACCACCGGTATCAATGCATTTCTAAATGCATGCTTCCAGATAACAACCTTTTCTCTCAAGCCTTTTGCTCTTGCCGTAGTAATGTAATCCTGCTTGAGTACCTCTAACATGCTGGACCTTGTTAATCGGGTTGTTAATGCAGCCATGCCCGTTCCAAGCGTTATAGCCGGCAATATTAGATATTCTATGCTGCCATCGCCATAGCCGCATACAGGGAGTAAACCGAGGTATAATGCAAAGACTAACATAAGTAGCAACCCCAGCCAGAAGTTAGGCATAGAAACACCTAGTAGCGCTCCTACCATACTGGCATTATCAACTACCGAGTATTGCTTAGTTGCAGAGATAATCCCAACGGGAATAGCTATTAACAGCGCTACGATCATGCTTGCGAGAGCTAATTTTAACGTTGCCGGAAACCGGGCTACGAATTCCGCTGACACTGATTTACCTGTTACTAAGGATCTTCCGAGATCGCCGTGCAGTACGTGGTTTAGCCATTTGAGATACTGGACATACACAGGTGCATCGAGACCTTCTTCTACACTTATTCTAGCAATCGTTTCCGTAGACAAACCCTCTACCCCATATCTGCTAGTCGCGATCATCTCAGCCTGATCTCCCGGGGCAAAGTGCATTATTGAAAATGTCAGCATAGTTGCCCCTAATATGACTACGAACATCAATAACAATCGTCTTATAATGAAATGTAACATGCAGCGCTACCACCTCGAAATTCGTCAGTTACCATCTCAATTCATCTACATTTTCCAATAAATAAATAATTAAATAAAAGCAGGTGGAGATGCGATGAATATGTCTCCACCACAGTATTTTTTCATTCACACTTGCAGTACTGCTCCGGCTACATTAGGTCGTAGAGTAGATCTCCTCCCAGTTGATCCAGAACCAGGGATGGGGTTCAAATCCCCTCACATTACTCCTCTGTGCGTTGATCATCTCCTCGTAGTATATCGGGAACATTGGGACTTCTTCGGCTACTATCGCCTGCAGTTCAACGTATATTTCGTTCCTTTCGTCCTGATCCATTGTTGCCTTTCCGAGTTCTGTCAGTTCATCAACACGCGAATTGTTATAACACATGCCGCGCATCAAGTTCATGTCTCCTTCTGAATTGAACCAGTCGTACAGCATAAAGTGGGGGCCCAAAGGCGTGTAAGGAGTCATTGCCATCTCGTACTTTCCATCCTTCAGAGCGGTACTCCACGCACCCCCTGCCAGCACCTGTATATCTGCCTTAATGCCGACGTCATTCAGCTCGCTTTGTATTACCTCTGCAATAGCTTCGTAGGGCCATCGTCCAATCATCCCACTGTGTAGCAGTAAGCGTACCTCGAATGGCTGCCCTTCCTTATCCAATATGCCATCTCCACCGATATCACCCCAGCCGGAGTCACTCAGTAGTTGTTCTGCCTCATTAGTACCATATTTAACTGCTATATCTGTATTCACCCATTTTGCAAGTGCGGGCGTTAATGCACCTTTGCCCGGCAGACCATACCCCTCGAGAATGGTATCCACTATCGTTTCCTGGTCGATAGCGTACTGAACTGCTTGTCTTGCACGGGTATCGTTGAAAGGTGTTTTACCACTGTTGAGTATCAGGAAATGCGATGTAGCAATCAGTCGAGTAAGTACCTCAATTTCAGGATCCGCATCCAATGTTCCCGCATACTCAGGCAAGACACCGCCAGTATCTATGATAAGATCGATCTCTCCGGTCTCTAACGACATGGCACGCGAATTGGCATCTGGAATACATCTGAGCGTCATACCCTCCAGCTTAGGCATGCCGCCCCACCAGTCCTCATTTCTCGCCAATACTAACTTATCATCCGGAGAGTACTCAACTACCTCGTAGGGGCCTGTACCTATCGCTTCCAGCACGTTCCTATCTTCGTCCACGGCATCTGGGCTTATCATGGACATGAAAGGCCAGCTCAATTGTCGGACGAAAGGTGCAAATGGTTCACTATGCGTGAATTGGATTGTATAATCGTCCACTACGTCTATCGATTCCAGGGGTCCTAATTGACCGGGTTCCTCTGCATCAAGTCGCTCGAAATTCTGTTTCGCTGTCTCTGCGTTGAAAGGCGTTCCGTCATGGAATTTAACTCCTTCCTTTAGATAGAATGTCCAGACTTTTCCGTCAGCCGATACTTTCCAGCTAGTGGCTAACATCGGTTGGGGTTCCAGTTCGTAATCTATCCAGACTAATTGTTCATAAACGCCCGTCAATGATGGATGTGCCCCGTAGCCATACTGCTTGCCGGGATCGCGACCTAATCCGGCAATTAATGTGCCACCAGGGAAGGGATTTTCTCCGCTAATAATCCCGGCGATATAAGTAGCGTCACGCGCGTTTATTTCGCCATCCCGATTTGCATCTGCTAACTCGTTTTCTTCTTCAACGTCAGCAATTATCTGCCATACGTAGGTCGTATCAGCCTCGTCTATCACATCGTCTCCATTTGCATCACCGTAAAGCTTTGCAGTTGCCATTGGCATTGATGCTAACAGCATTGCGCTTACTATCACAGCGATTAGTCCAAGTACCGCACCTGACCCCATTTTTTTTCTCCTTTGTTTCATCTTTTTCGTGTCACTCCCTAACTAACTTTTCTTATTCGTTTTGCATATTACTTGTAGATAATACTTGAAGGTATAATACATTTTTCCTATTTTTTTTACTTACGGTTATCAAATAGCTAAATTGTAGCACATATTAGTAACAAATGCAAGCGATATATGTGAGGGGTATGAGTTATAGGAGAAAGCTAAAAATCTTGTGGGTTTCAAGTGATTGATTGCAAAATAGAGAATGCAAATAAAAAAATGGGGGAGGAGAAGGAGGAAAAATGAAGGCGGGATCCCTTTTACTCCTCCTCCCGTATAGGGTGAGCCTTTTCAGTGGGTGCGCCAGAACAAGACCACCCACTTCCGCTTCACTCAGGCGTACACATGTTTCATAGCGCCTATTTCTTACTTATGTTTTGGGTATATTTATTACTTTCGGTTTTTGTCTGTATAATATTCGTGTATATTTTATAATTTTATGTTGATTTGGTATTACAAAGACCTTTGTAGTGGGGAAAATCTCACAAGGGGTACTTTTTTCTTTCGTCACATAAACCGTTAATCAAGCAGGAACAAAAAAAGCATATTATTCCATGCCCAACAGGACTCATGCCTCGCCATTTCGACGATTGTTTGCCATTTCGTATGTTCTCGATAGCGAACATCAACCAAACTTCAAGCTTTTTGTAATGCTTTTTGCTTGCAAAAAGTCGAGAGCATTCAAATTTTTGCCCGTTTTCTCTTCAAATACGTTATCACGACTAACATGAATATGGTGGTTATGAGTCCAAATCCAGGTATCTTGGCTTCTGCACTATCTTTTCGCTTTTCTTCTGGTCTACTCGTGTAGTTCTGAGTTGCTGTAAGGGGTTGCGCTTCTTTTTTATCCTCGTTTTCTATATTGTGATACGGGATTTTCACACATATCGATTCTGATTCGTGCTCATTTATCCAGTTATTAAATACAATCCGGAACTCCGCACTGTTATCCGATTCTTCCGCTGCTACACTACTGACATTAAAATTTCAGCATGTATAAATCATCTTCTCAAGTGTTATTGTGACCAAACCTACATCACCGGGCATTAACGTCCCCAGAGTAAGTACATAATTAGCTACCATCACCGCTGAGGGCGTATATTCATCGCCTCTAACAAACAAAGTTTCTAGATCGTCTGCGGAAGCAAGACCCGCAGAACCACTCAGCAAGAGCAAAATCGCCAATATACAAAATACATTGTCAAGTAGGGCTCATAGTCAGCCTA
>QENH01000086.1 GCA_003336485.1 Candidatus Methanophagales archaeon | reverse complement strand
CTTTTTCATTTTTATCATTGTATATTAAGTATGATTTCTACATATATAAGACGCAGATTTCGAGGGATTTGACTTTTTTCTGCGTTAATCAGCGTTAATCTGTGTCAATAATTAATTTTAGTTGGCTATTACGCTTTCTTGGTATAAAAGTATTTTCTATCCTATATCCTGCATCTTTATCGTAGCTATACATCCATGAAAAACAAATACACAAAAAGATTTTTAAGAGATATCGATCTATAGTCAATACGAGCTATGAATTTTAAATTAGCAGTGGCGATTTTTACCATTTTTTTCATATGCCTAATAGCGGGCTGTGTGGATGAACCAGCACAGGAACCAGCAGAAACCGCAACTGCAATATCCGCCCCCTCGTTTGCATCTGCTGATTCCGACGACCCCAAACTCGCACTCGCATCGTACTACAACCCAAAAGGGTTTTCTATTACTGCAAACGCATCGCAGTATCAACTGCCTTTGAATCTGAACGAGCTAGCAAATATCAATAGAATCAACTCGAATTTACGGTTGGGCGAAGATTCCGAAGGCAAACTGGCAAGTAACGGCTTCGTTATAATCCCGTGGCGTGGCGATGATATAATAGAACCATACAAAACAATGAAAGAGGACGGGATTCCGATTTTTGTTACTTCTGACACTCTGCTTCACCTCTATCATATACAGTTCAACGAGATACTGAAGGATATAGAAGAAGCGGAATTCTTTGATGCGCTCCTGGATATGACATTAGCAATGCAGGCGAAATCGAAAGCCAACTATGAAACGTTTACCGATACCGAACTAAAAGAGTCAGCAAGACGTAACGTTGCTTACTTCTCTGTCGCCTTACTACTTTTGCAAGCGCCAACTGCGGGCTATGACGAAGAGGAGGATAAGATTGCAGTTGAAGAGCGGAATACAGAGAACCAGAGGGATAAGAAAACGTTTGTGCCGATAAGACAAGTGGAGTTCACTATCCCTGCTTACGTGAAAGACGAAGTAGATAAAGAGATAGCGAATATAGCGAACCACGGAGGCTTCTCTCCGAGCTGCATATTCAATTCTGATCCAAATAGGGGTTGTGAAGATGAATGCTGTTACTGTAAAGATTATTCGCAATACGTCCCCAGGGGGCATTATACGCGGTCGGAAAAGCTAAAACGATACTTCAATGCGATGATGTGGTATGGTCGAATGGCGTTCCTTCTGAAAGGTGGGAACGTTAGTGAGTGCAGTGGCATAGAAACTCCGCTATTAACAGAAGCAGACGCGAAACTAGCCACCATTCAGGCTTCTTTGTTATCTGCTGAATTGCCTGCAGTCAAAGTGAGTAATACGACCGCGCAGGAGCTATGGACACGTATGTATTCAGTAACAGCCTTTTTTGTCGGGGCTGCAGACGACCTAACGCCGTATGAGTATCAAAAAGCCATCGGTACCGTGTTTGGTTCGGAGTTTGATACCGAAGAGTTAGCGGATGACGATAAGATAGAGCAACTAAAAGCGGAATTAGCGAACTCGCCCAGTCCCGAGATATACGGCGGCTCGGGCGTTTGTGTCATCTATCCGCCATTAACGCGTGAGAAACTGCAAGAATGTTTAGCGAAAACAAAAGGTCTACGGGTTATGGGGCAGCGATTCATACCCGATTCTTATATCTTCCAGCAGATGGTCTCCCCTGCAGTTGGTATGTATACGGGAACGAACTGCGAAGATACTTTTACATGCTGTTTCTCGGGTGCGGGACCAGCAAGATGTTTCCCGCGTGGTCTAGACGTCATGGCAGTCCTGGGCTCGAAAAGAGCGGAAACAATCCTGAGCGAAGAGGGGGATATGGATTATGCGGGTAAGGACACCAGTTACCAGGAACAATTGTATTCTTTGCAGCATGAATTTGACCAGTTTAGCGTTACGGATTGGAATAGGAACCTGTACTGGTCGTGGCTGTACACGCTAAAACCGCTTCTTAATGAGTTCCCGGCCGGAACACCAACATTTATGCAGACAAAAGCATGGCAGGATAAGGAGTTACAAACCGCTTTAACTTCATGGACAGAATTAAGGCATGATACTATCCTCTATGCCAAACAGAGTTATACGCCCACCTTTAAAGGTATGCCACCACAACCAAAACCTGTTCACGGTTATGTTGAGCCGGTACCAGAGTTCTATTCGCGGCTGCTTGCTTTAACGGAGATGACAAAAAACGGTCTGACGGAGATGGATGTATTGGGGAGCAAGCACCAGGATAGATTGAATGATCTCGCGAGCATCTTAGATCGGCTAATAGAACTAAGCAAGAAGGAATTAGAGAACCAAGAATTGACCGAAGCCGACTACGAGTACATAAGAACTTTTGGCGAGTATTTAGATTCTGTAGTTGCAGGCGTGGATGCAGACGGTAAACAGACGACAATGGTTGCTGATGTTCACACAGATACAAATACAAAAATGGTCCTAGAAGAGGGCGTGGGTAATGTGGATTTGATTTTAGTCGCCTATAAACAGCCAGACGGGCAGATGGTTGTCGGTGCCGGGCCTGTCATGAGTTATTATGAATTTACGCATCCAATGGACGATAGATTGACGGACGATAAATGGCGGACGATGTTGAACGCGGGAGATGTACCCGAGCAGCCAAAGTGGGTAAAAGGCATAAAAAGCATGAACTAAAAGATTGTGTAAAGGCAACACTTCTGATTGGGAACACACAAATAATATTTTTTCGGGATTTTAGAGTAGCGTCTGTATATATCTGCGTCCTAAATTAAACTATGTATGTATGTATGTAGCGATTATACTTTATTAATATAGAATGGAAAAGATATACGGTATTATCGGTGACCCGGTTGCACATAGCCTCTCCCCGGTTATGCATAATGCAGCATTTAAGGAGCTCGGACTGGATGCGCTCTATCTCGCATTCCATGTCCCGCTAGAAGAACTTGGCGATGCAATAAAAGGCGCGAAAAGTCTCGGTATCTTGGGTCTCAACGTCACTATACCCTTGAAGGAAAAAGCGCTTTCTTTTGTGGCGACAGAAGAAGTAGCGAAGAAAATAGGCGCTATCAATACCATTGACTTTAGCAGTACTCCTACGGGCTACAACACAGATGGGCTAGGTGCGCTTAGGGTATTAGAAGAGACGGTAGGCAAACTAAGCGGTAAGAACGTGTTGATTCTTGGTGCTGGTGGCGCAGCAAGGGCTATTTCATTTTATCTCGATGCAAATGGTGCGAAGGTGACATTGGCGAACCGGACAGAAGGCAGATCCGCTCAATTGGCTTCTAATCTCCGTAATGCGAATTCTATTAGTCTGGGTGCAGAGCTTAAAAACAAGATCAGAGATTCGGATATTTTGATAAATGCAACTTCTGTTGGTATGCATCCAAAAGAAGATGCCACTTTGATAACCGCAGATCTAATGCATCCTGACCTTGTAGTGTTCGACATCGTGTATAATCCGATAGAGACGAAGTTGTTGAAGGAAGCGAAACGTGCGGGCGTAAAGAAGATGGTGGATGGCGTGAAGATGTTAGTATATCAAGGGGCGGCATCGTTCAAATTATGGACAAAAGAGGATCCACCGATAGGAGTGATGGAAACTGCGGTTACGGCTGCTTTGATTCGTTGACTTTTGCATATTGCATATTGCATTTTGCAATGTCAGCAAAAAATCGGTGGATTTTTTAGCTATTCCCGGTTTATATCGCCAATCCCAGCCAATCGAATGCACCAATTACCTTTAAAGCTACATAAAACATCACAGCGATGAAGATGTATCGTAGTTGTTTTGCAGGTAGTCTATGAGCTATTCTCGCACCTATTATGGCAACAGGAATGCTGGAGACGGCCAGAGCAGCAAATGCAATCAGATTGACATACCCGAAGGAAAAAGGCGGGAGATCGGGAACGGAAAAGCCATTTATCATATAGCCTATGGAACCTGCAAAGCTCGTGAATATCATCATTGAAAGTGAAGTTCCAACTGCGCGATGCATATTGTATTTTAATCCTATTGCGAGCACCGGTACCGTAATGATCCCGCCACCAATACCTATCATTCCACAGATAATGCCGATGGGTAGACCACAGGCAGCCAAGAGCAAAGGCTTATCTTCCGGGTCCTCTTCTAGCTCTTGTGGCTTCCTTATCAACATACTCACCGCACCAAGACCTATTACGACCCCAAATACGGGCTTCAATATCGCTTCGTTGAGCAGTTGCGACGATATTGTAGCGCCTATAAGTGCTCCCACTGTGCCACATACGCCTAACACAATCCCGGCTTTCCAGCATACAGCTCCTTTTTTCGTGTGTGTCCATGCCCCGCTAATTGCCGTTGGGAACACGACAAGCAGATTAGAGCCAAAAGCAAGCAGTAATGCTACATCTGGTGAATAACCCATCTCTGTAAATAGATAGAAAGTCACAGGAACCATGATGAAGCATCCACCAACACCAAGTAGGCCTTCCGCGAACCCCACTCCGATTCCTGTCAATAGCAGAATTAATATTACTGTTAGTAGTTCCATGTCTTTTTATTTAGTTGCGTCCTTAGTTCCTGCATCTTCTTCCTGTTTCGCGGGTTTGTAATAACCCCAATAGCTGTCCCAGCCCATATCTCATATATCTATTGGGCATGTAGTAGATTAAATGTATTTGTCGGGCGGTGATGAAGTATAGTTTCAATTTCCTAAGTTCACCCGACTTTTTTGCTTTATTCTGCAATCAATTACGAATTGAATGTTGTATTTAATCTCCAAGCTCCGTTTGAAAACTTTACTGGGATAAAATTCTTGTTTTTCTATTTTGATGGGTGTAGCGGATTTCCGATAAAAAAACCCTTTTAGAAAAAGCGTTCACGGAAAAATGCTTCGCAGCCCGCCGAAATATTCTGTTAGCTGGATAGCGAAGTGGATAAAAGGGAGGAGTAGCAAACTGCTAAGGGATCAATTTCCACAGCTTAAGGTGTGGTGCCCTGATCACTTGTGGGCACCATCGTGCTACCAAAAAACTTTTAAGAAAAGTTTTATCAACAAACTTTTAGAAAAAGTTTGACGAACAAAGTTCGAGTCTGCACAAAAAGGATGCCACGCAATTTATTCTGAGGGTGGCGAGGTTGGGACTTAATGAAAGCGATGTAGATTCCTGCATAGAATAAGGTATAAAACATTATGCTTCGCTCGTCCAAATTTGACTTGGTCGAACTTCTTTAAGATCGGAAAGGGTAAGCGAAATACCCGCTGCCTTTGACGAATGACCTGCTCGCCCACCCTACATTTTCACGCGCTCACCCATCGCCAGATCACCTGCCCGCGGATGCACCCGAAGTTATTAGGAGAGACTAAGTTAGGGAACCGAACATCATATTTCGACCAAAAATCCTGAATGACCATCGTCAAGTAGGGCTCATAGTCAGCCTA
>QENH01000020.1 GCA_003336485.1 Candidatus Methanophagales archaeon | reverse complement strand
ACTGTATACTATAGCAATGAGTGAAGACCAGCGTGAGGCGGAGACGCGAGAACGTGTAATAGAAGTCAGTGTTGAGGACGAGATGACGCATTCGTATATGGATTATGCGATGAGTGTGATAGTGGGAAGAGCGCTTCCGGACGCACGAGATGGGCTGAAACCGGTGCATCGCCGTATATTGTACGGGATGCATGAGCTTGGCGTCACGCGCAATAAACCGCATAAGAAATCCGCGCGTATAGTCGGAGATGTCCTGGGGAAATACCATCCTCATGGCGACGTTGCCGTCTATGATACAATGGTGCGAATGGCGCAAGATTTCTCTTATAGGTACCCCTTAGTTGACGGTCAGGGTAATTTCGGCAGTGTAGATGGCGATGCCGCTGCTGCAATGCGTTATACCGAAGCAAGACTGTCAAAAATAGCGGAGGAGCTACTGGTCGACCTGGAAAAGGATACAGTTGAGTGGAGTCCTAATTTTGATAACTCTCTTAAGGAACCGCGGATTTTACCTGCGAAACTACCTAATCTGTTGATAAACGGCTCATCGGGTATCGCAGTAGGTATGGCGACAAATATGCCGCCACACAACTTGACAGAAGTGGTTGATGGTGTAATACGAGTAATAGAAGAGCCTGAAGTGAGTATAGAAGAGCTGATGCAGATAATACAAGCGCCTGATTTCCCCACTGGCGGTATTATCACAGGCTACGAGGGCATAAAACGTGCGTATGAAACAGGTCGTGGGAGCATAAGGATAAGGGCAAAGGCAGAGATAGAAATAAAGGGTAAGACGGAGCGGATAGTCATAAATGAGATACCGTACCAGGTGAATAAAAGTAGGCTGGTAGAAGAGATAGCGGAATTTGCAAAGAAGTACAAAGTGGAGAATATTAAGGGCCTGCGAGACGAATCGGACCGTAAAGGGATGCGGATTGTAATAGAATTGAAAGCAGGCGCAAATTCGGCCATCATATTAAACCGGCTTTATAAACATACGCAATTGGAAAATACGTTTGGTGTGATCAATCTCGCCTTGGTAGATGGCGAGCCACGAGTATTAACACTAAAGGAACTCATAGAGTGCTACATAAAGCACCGAAAAGAAGTAACGATTAGAAGGCTGCAATATGAATTGGAACGTGCAGAGAAGAGGCTGCACATATTAAAAGGCTTGATCATTGCAATATCTAATATAGACGAAGTAATAAGGCTAATAAAAGCGGCAAGCGATACAAAAGCGGCTAAAACCGCGCTGATTGCACGGTTTGAGCTGAGTGAAGAGCAAGCGAAAGAGATATTAGATATGCGACTTTCGCGATTGAGTGCCTTAGAGCGTGACAAAATAGAAACCGAACGTGCAGAGCTCGAGACGAAAATAAACTGGTTAAAAGAGGTATTGGGATCAGAAGCGCGGATATATGAGCTAATAAAAGAGGAACTGATAGAACAGAAGGATAAGTATGGCGATGCGAGAAGAACCAATATAGAAGAGATGGTTTCGTTAAGCGAGCGTGACTTTATAGAAGAGAAGGAAGTAATCCTGTATTTCACGCAGCGCGATTATGTGAAGCGATTACCGGCAGACATATTTAAGCAGCAGATGCGAGGCGGAAAAGGAATTGCTGTAATAGAAAAGAAAGAAGATGATAAGATCGTTAATTTCATACGCGCGTCCACAAGGGAACGGCTGATTTTTTTCACTGAATTTGGTAAAGCATACCAGGTGAAGACGTATGAAATCCCGCCAAGTAGCAGACATTCCAAAGGGAAGCCTTTAGTGAACATTCCCGGACTAAACCAAAGCACAGAGGAGCGGGAAAAGATCGTCACTGCTGTTGCTATTCCTGAAGAGGTGGATAAGGGCATAGCAACTAATACTGAGGGCGCATATCTCGTTTTCGCTACTAAACGAGGCGTGGTAAAAAGAAGCTCTCTTGCTAAGTTGAAGGCCATACGTAGTACAGGAGTCGTCGCCGTTAGGACCACAAAGGGTGATTCGTTAGCTGATGTTGTCTTGATTAAGCCATCGCAGGACTCACAGGATCGTGGGGCGGGACAGAATGGAATAATCTTAAGCTCGAAGAATGGAAAGGCTATTTTCTTCCAGGAAGAGGAATTAAGGGAAATGGGCAGATATGCCGCAGGAGTAAGAGGGATGAGGTTGGAGAAGGACGATGAGATAGCAAGTAT
This sequence comes from Candidatus Methanophagales archaeon, assembly GCA_003336485.1. Lineage (GTDB taxonomy): Archaea > Halobacteriota > Syntropharchaeia > Alkanophagales > Methanospirareceae > Methanophaga. Next base: position 3,411 of record QENH01000020.1, on the reverse strand, counting down.
AGAAGCTCTTGATCTGGGTGTCTCGAAAGAGAAGAACCGGGCCGTTACGATAACAGAGCAAGGCTATGGTAAAAGAACAAAGCTGGATGCTTATAGAGAAACGCACCGTGGTGGCAAGGGCGTAATCAGCATAAAAACCGGAGACAGGAACGGTAAAGTAGTCTGTATAAAACAAGTAACGAATACAGATGAGTTAATGGTTGCTACTTCTGACGGGATGGTGACGAAAATTTCTGTTCGGAGCATCTCCGTGCAGGGCAGAAATACGCAGGGTGTGCGGATAATGAATGTAAAGAAAGGCGAGCGGGTAGTTGCTGTCGATATATTGTCCGCTAATGAGAGTAAAGGCAAATAAAATAAAATAAAATGAAAAGCGAATGTGCACTCGTTGTGACATCACTCGTATTATGTGTGCTGATAGCGATGGTAAGTAGCGCCGCCGCTGTAGAATATATCAAGGTTGATAGTGGCGTAATGGGAAAGGATGAGGCATACGTGGTGAATAAAGAGACGGTAAATACTCCGTTCTTTCCGTGTGACCGGTTGAAGACTCCGTTTGTTATAACTGCCGGACGTGATCGAAGTTATGCCGAACGGTCCCATAGTGGCTCACTTGTACACACGATAACGGCAAACGTCCTTGGGATGTCGCACATAGGCTTCGCAGCTAAAGATCCGCATAATCCACATCATACCATCGCCATCGGTAGGATGGAGTCAGTTGGAAACTTCCAGATAGAGAAGACTATTGAGATCCGGTCGGGCTGCAACCAGTGCTCATCCGGCATGTGGCTTGGCTGCCCATAGCTAATATTCCAAATTATTACAAATATTCATGGGGGAAGAGTCAGAATTGCAGAAGCAGGAGAACTGGTATCAACTATCTGTCGAAGATGTTTTTGAAGCTTTAGAATCTGGCACTGCTGGGCTCAGCACAAATGAAGCGAAAGCAAAGCTTGAGTCCTATGGCTACAACGAGCTGAAGTTCAAGAAGCGAAGTTCCATCATCCGATTTATTATGCAGTTTCACAATCCTTTAGTCTATGTCTTGCTCATTGCCCGCTCGTTACTGCATTTCTAGATATGTGGATGGATGCCGCGGTTATTCTCGCGGTGGTCTTAGCAAACACAATAATAGGGTTCATACAAGAGGGCAAAGCGGAAGCTTCGGCAGAGGCGTTGAAGAGCATGATGACGCCAGAATGCACCGTGCTCCGGGATGGTGAGAGACGGGTAATAGCAGCACGTGAATTGGTTCCAGGCGATGTGGTTCTGTTGGATGAGGGCGACCGAGTGCCCGCGGATTTGCGGCTCTTCTACGCAAAGGACGTGAGTGCCGATGAAGCGGCACTTACAGGCGAATCCGTACCGGCACGAAAGAATGTCGATCCGATCCCGAAACCCGACTTGGCACCCGCGGATCAGCGTTGTATTGCTTTCAGTGGCACATTTATCACTCGTGGCTCTACTAAGGGCGTGGTAGTAGGGACGGGGGAGCACACCGAGATAGGCCGAATCGCAGTACTTATGAAAGAGACACGAAAAATTACTACGCCTCTGATGCGGAAGATGGGCGACTTCACCCGAATCATTATTATCGCGATCCTCGTAATTGCTGTTCTCAATTTCATACTGGCGTTTGTATTCGGATTTGGGGCCGCGGATGCGTTTCTTGCCTCGGTATCATTAGCAGTTGCGGCAATACCTGAGGGTCTGCCGGCTATATTGACAATAACATTAGCCTTTGGCGTGACAAAGATGGCGGAGAGAAATGCACTCATAAAGCGATTGCCTGCGGCCGAAACGCTCGGATGTACTACTGTTATATGCTCGGATAAAACAGGTACGCTCACTAAGAACCAGATGACTGTTTCCCTGATTCATTCCGGTGGCGGGGATTATAAGTTGAGTGGCGTTGGGTACAACCCAGTCGGGGAGTTTATCCTTGATGATAATGCAATTAACCCTGCGCAAGGGCGTAAAGAACTGGTTGAAACATTGAAAGCTGGCTACATGTGTAACAATGCGACACTCGCAGAGGATAAGGGGCAGTACGGCATAGTAGGAGACCCAACAGAAGGCGCTTTGGTCGTCTCAGCACGTAAAGCCGGTATTTCAATGGATCGTAGCAAATTGGATGAGATACCGTTTACTGCCGAGCAGCAGTATATGGCCACATTGCACGAAGGCGAGCCAGAAAATGTAGTATACGTAAAAGGCTCGCCGGAGCGTATTTTAATGATGTGTCAAAACCAGTTGCGCGATGGTAACGTTGAGCCTCTGCAGACGGACGAGCTCGGAAATAAAGTGGATGAGATGGCGGGCGAAGCTTTGAGGGTACTTGGTATGGCCTATAAGCGTGTTGCAAAAGCTAAAACGTCGGTTGGGCCAGAGGATCTTAAAGGGCTAACTTTCCTCGGATTGCAGGGGATGATAGACCCGCCAAGGGCGGAAGTGATAGAGGCAGTCAAGAAATGTAAACATGCGGGAATCAGGGTAGTGATGATTACCGGAGACCATGCACAGACAGCGAAAGCAATCGCAGAGCGGTTAGGGATCGGAGAAGGCGAGGATACTGTGTTGACCGGTGAAGAACTGTCGAGAATGAGTGATGAGCAACTATATGAAGTTGTGGATACCGTTTCGGTATATGCACGAGTTGCCCCGGAACATAAGTTTCGGATAACAAAACAAATACAGAAGAGAGGGAATGTCACTGCTGTTACCGGCGATGGCGTAAATGATGCACCGGCGCTAAAAGCTGCGGACATAGGGATAGCTATGGGGATAACCGGAACCGAGGTGAGCAAGGAAGCTGCGGATATGATTCTAACGGATGATAACTTCGCCAGTATTGTGTCTGCCGTGGAAGAGGGCAGACATGTCTTCGAGAATATCCGTAAAGTTATCTTATACACGCTGCCCACAAATGGTGGGCAAACTCTGCTGGTATTGGGTGCCATCATGCTTGCGCCATTTATAACACTCTTCGGGGTGCGTCTACCAGTTGCGCCAGTGCAAATCCTATGGCTAAATTTGATCGATGCCGTTGCACTCGCACTACCACTCATCAGGGAACCGAAGGAAAAAGGGCTACTCGAAAGAGCGCCGCGCGATCCTAAGGAACGGATAACTGATAGCCCATTCTTCAAGAAGGTTGGGCTGGTATCACTGGTAATGGCACTTGCGGGATTCATTATATATTACTACTTCGGTATGCCCGCTTGCACAGGCTCAGGAGTAAACGAGCTAGTGCTGACACAAGCTCAAACCGCGGCATTCACTACGGTTATGCTTGTTCATATCTGTTATCTCTTTACCGCACGGGCAATAACAAAGTCGGCATTTACGTTCAGTCCATTTACAAATAAATGGGTTTTCATCGGTATTGCTGTTGCTATCGGATTGCAG
>QENH01000087.1 GCA_003336485.1 Candidatus Methanophagales archaeon | reverse complement strand
AGGGCAATAACTCTTTCCCTGTTCAAGAAGTATAAGGAAGATCCGGAAGAATTCAACAAAAATTACATTGAATATCTTTCTGTTGGCACAACAATAACACCAGCAGAAAAACTGAAGAAGTACTTTGGTATCGAAGTGAACAAGAAATTGTTTGAAGATGCAATGGATGTTGTAGAGTCAAGAGTAGAGGAATTGTATTTGTTTTTATAGTCTTCCCAGTATCAAGGTATTGTTACGTATATCAGATAGATACATCAAGTGAAAAAGGCACTAAAAGAGATGGAAACAGAAGAAAACAGTCTGAAAAGGGAACTTCAAAGAAAGGCTGTGCATGTCACATCTCTGCTGATAGTTGCAGGCTATTACATTCTGCCAAAAGTGGTGCTATTGCTGATAATGACTTTGTTTTTGATACTATTCCTGGAGCTCGAGTTTGTCAGGATAGATCTCAAACTAAAGTTGCCGCTATTTCATAACTTATACAGAAAGAAAGAAGAGGACAGATTAAGCGGTAACGTCTTCTTCCTCATAGGAGCAATAATAGCAATTAGCGTATTTTCCAAGGAGATCGCCATAGCTGCTATACTGATGACCACGTTTGGAGACGCAGCAGCAGCATTATTCGGCAAGCGGTTCGGCAGGATCTGGATACCAAAATTGAAGAACCGGGCTGTTGAAGGTTGCATGGCGGAGTTTGTCGTGGATCTGCTCATAGGGTTCCTCTTCCTGGATTCATGGCCGGTGATACTTGTGATGGCGGGGACAGCGACAATAGTCGAGACCGTAGTGGACAAGATGGATGATAACCTGATAATACCAGTATTCGCAGGTTTTAACGCCCAAATCATAACTTACATAATCGCTCTAGGACACCTGTCCCTCCTGGCATAATAACCCAATACTTTTCATAATTCGTAATTCGTACTCCTTCACCCCTTCGCCCCTATGCCAGCTTAAATTCTATCTTAAATGTCGTTCCATTATCTCTGATAACCTCCAGATTTCCATCTAATTGCTCTTCTACCAGAATTTTTACCACATGCAGACCAAGAGTTTCGCTTGTTTTGAAATCGAATCTTTCGGGTAATCCGACACCATCATCGCTTACGGTCAGACTAACCAGACCTTCTGCTGCTGCTCTTAAGACAACCACTATCTCACCTTCCTTTCTGTTAACAAAAGCATGTTTAAATGCGTTTGATAACAGTTCATTCACAATTAATCCAAGCGGAACAGCAATAGATATTGGAAGTGGATAATCAACTACATGAACGATCGAGGATATTTTTGTATCTTGAACAGGATAACTCTGTAGTATCTGTCCTAATAATTTATCTACAAACCCCTTCATATGTATCGCTGATAAGTCACTGTTTTCATATAACTGAGAGTGGATAAGGGCCATAGCATTTATTCGGTTTCTCGATTCTGCGAGTACATCAATTGCTTCTTTATTTTTGGCTGTTCGTGCTTGCATATTAAGCAGGCTCGAAACAACCTGAAGGTTGTTCTTTACTCGATGATGTATCTCTCGCAATAAAACCTCTTTTTCCTTCAGAGCTGTTTTTAGCTGATCTTCCGCTTGTTTCTGTTCGGTTATGCTTTTTGTAATCCCCGTCACGGCAGTTATTTCGCCGGTTTCAGGGTCTTTAATAGGACTTAAAGTCCTAAGTAACCACACATCGTCTTTACTTCTACATTCGTACGTCACAGACTTTCCGTATTCAAATACCTGTTTCACATGCACGTCAAACTCCTTTGCTGGCTCTCCCGAGATAAAGGCGCTATAATGTCTTCCTACTACTTTTTGCTGTGGTAAGCCGAGCACAGATAGCATCTTCTTATTTGCAAAGAGATATTTACCGTCTCTATTCACAGTGTATATAGAGTCGTCTGTGCTCTCTACCAGGCTCCGATACCGCTCTTCAGAAGCACGCAATGCCGCTTCCGCACGTTTGTGCTTCTCGTCCACTTTGGATCTCCCCATTATCGTATCACCTTTTTGCGGATCCCCTCTCTTGCATACAGCATCGCCAAGTTATTCTGCGGCACAATACCTATACGTGAGGACGTCATATATAACAATATGCTACAATAGATTACAATTATTATATAATATTTCATTTTTTATTGTGCGTGTTCGCTAACTTTAAGAAGGGGACAGCGTAAAGCAAATTGTGCATAATGTACAACTTCTACCTATGAATTTAATCGCATTCTTTGGATAATCCTTTTCCACTTTCCTTTTTCATTTTAGGGTAACAATAAGCACACGAAACTTTCTCTGCGGTAAATAAAATTTTAACGGTGCTATTTAGCTTAACGACATTTGAGCACAAAATTCTTGAAATAGCCAAAAAACGGCGTTCTCTTACAGCTATTCAATCGCACCTTGCCCTGCTTTATCGCATGTAATATCGCTTTCGGGTCCGGTTCGGTTTCCACTATGACGGTCGCAAGGCCAACACAGTCCGCGGAATGTGCATCGCTTCCCGCAACGGCAGTGATATTATTGCGTGCAGCCGTTATGCGTGCTATTTTATTTCCAATACCGGTAAAAAATCGTGAATTGTAGATTTCTATTGCGTCTATGTCGGATTGCAGGTTACCAATATTACCAATACTATGACGGAACGGATGAAACGGGTGTGGTACGATAATTACTACCGTGTCGTGCATCTCACGCGCTATCTTTATCGTTTCCGTAGGCGATAAGCCCCTCTCTATCTTTTCTTCGATACCGAGCACGAGTAAATGCCCCTTAGTTGTTGTTACTTCCATACCAGGGATAATTATCAAATCCTCATGGTTATCTGCTACGTATTCTCGTGCAGCAAAAGAGCCAGCCATTGTGTCGTGGTCGCATATTGCGATACCATCGAGCTTTTGCGCGATTGCACTTGCGATTACCGCCTTTACGGAATCATGTCCGTCATGCGAGTAATTTGTGTGCACGTGCAGGTCAAGTGTTAATGTCATAGTTGGTGGCATAGGTCGTCATATTCATATTAGTAGTTGTTGTATTTGTAACTAATCAAAAAAAACCACGAGATTACACAAGATTTACACGGATTTAGATTTCTTCTGCGTTAATCTGTGTTAATCTTGTGATCTGCTGATTGTTTGGCTTACATATCCTCAGGCGCATGAGCGATCTTTATCAACGCCTCTTTCTCCATGAAATGCAAGTTACCCGGAACGATGAGCACATGTGGTAGCGCACCAAATTCATAGCTATTTAGTACATTCATATAATCTGCCTTCACAACCGGGTTATCGGACCCAGCCCTCGCAATGCCAACAAGTATCGTCTGTTTTAGCTCGTTACCGTTCTTATTCACCTCCACTGCTTCTAGCAGCTTCAATGCTTCTGCTATGGACATTGAGATGTCGAGATAGAGCAGAGTATGCAACCCGCGCGCTCGGTTCGCTATTATCGTTTCGTACGGTACTTCCGATATAACGTCCTTGTAAGCGGGAGAGACAGTTATGGATTTACCGAACTTGTAATTCTGTAGCCCTGATAATCCGGCAACTGCAGATGAAATAGACGGTGCATGCACTATTTTCGTCTCTATCCCCATATCTATCGCTCTAAGCCGCAAATCAAGATGCGTTGTTGCGATCATCGCATCACCACCACTGAGTAGGACCACTTTCTGATGCTTTGCGAGCTTTAGTATCCCCCCTTCTGCCGTTTCCTCTATGTCGCTACGCTCAAGCACAAAGATTCGCTTGCCGTACATCCGTTCCATCGCTTCTATCGTTTTCCCGCCTAATGGCGAGGTATAAAACTCGGCATATATTACGTCTGCATTCCGTATCGCTTCTAACCCCTTTAAGGTTAGGTCCTCTTCATCGTATAAGCCAAGACCTACAAAAGTTAGCATAAACAAACTTTTCTTTTTATAAAAGAAAAGTTTATTAAAGGAAACCGTTTTGCTACGCAAAAGCGTTAAAAGATGTATTTCAAGGTCGCAAACACCCTGAGCTAAGTTAATTCCATTTACTTTATCGCATTCAATAGACATTGACCGAATTTCTGACAGAACAATCTGTTCTGAACGCTTACTTACGGATAGTTTCATTCTGTTACCTTCACTTTTTCTGTGTTAATCTGCGTAAATATGTGTCAATATTTTATCTTATTCTATTCTATAACGTTTCGAGCATATCTAAAGATCCCAAAGGGGAATTTGAGTGAAGGCGATAATCGAAGCCGGATACGCTCTGTTAAGCGACGTGGCTTTTTAGATCAATCGAAAGCGGTTTCTCTTTCAATGCACTCACATTTAGGATGGAAAAGCCGATGATATTCCCATTCTCATCTACTTTTTCCATTACTGCATCGTTTTCCGTCTCCTTGAAATATCCCGCTTTTCTCTCAAAAAGGACTTCGAGGAAATCCCCTTCCTGGTCATACCAAATTTTTACTTCTTTTCCCATAAAATATCTCCTCTTTTTATAGTATCCGTGAAATAGGCAGTTATAATAAACTGACCATCAACTAATACTTTGACTACAACACATAAATACTTTTCAGTAACAGGTGTAATGCTGTAATACCGATAAAATAGGTCAACATCCGGATCTGTTCTTGATCTGACAATTATATCTGGATACAACAAAGTGTCCTGCATTTTGCCAATCTGCGCAAGCATTTCCAGATGGTCTGCTTCGATATGCTCTTGCCTTTCTTCTGTTAATCGAATTTGCCGGTCGTTAATATTTTTAAACCACTTCATTCATCTACTCCATCTTTCCATTAACTCTTCTGCTGGCATCTCCACCTTTATCTCGCTTCTCAATCTCGATGTAGCTTCTTCTTCAGCTCATATAACTTATTTAATGTCTCTATTGGCGAAATTTTTTCCCTGTTTATTGACTCTGATTCTCATGTGAAGTGTCATTTCCCTTAGATAAACCACATTGGTGGAAAGTCCTCTTTGGTCAATTCATAACTCTTCGTCACCTCATCGTCCATCAAACCCTTCTCCCTGACCAATCTTAAAATCTGCCTTTGTTTATCTAAAATATCCTTGAAACTTATTGTCTCTAAAATTTTTCTGGAGGATATAATACTTCGGCAGAACAGAATATTCCTGCCAAATATCAAAATATAGCTAAAAAACTCTCTAACCTGTTTCTTTATGTTTATATCCTTTAAAATAGCATTCTTTTTATTTATTAACAACTCTGAGAACTTATGTCCTTCATTTAAATACATCTCTCTATTTAAATACCACTCGTGATCTAAACACGGCTCTAAATACAGCTCATCCCCCCTATAATATCGCGGAAATGAAAAATTCTCCTCAATGAACCTTTTGACCTTATAATTTTTGAATTTTACGAGTTTTATTCCCGAAGGAATAATGCCTTTTAAGTTGGTCTGTTCTTCTATCTTGAAAAATTCAACAAGACGTTAAGAAAGCTTCTTTGAAAAATCATTGCCAAACAATATGACACCTTTCTCTCGATTATCAATAAGATAGAATTTGCCTTGTTTGAACTCAGAACAGTTACTAATGATTTTTTCGAGATAGTTTTTGAAATACGGAATTTTTGTTATCTCTTTAGGGATCTCTATGAAGTTTACTTCCCTTCTACTTTTCACGATTTCCTCATAACTCATATTATGAACTCCCTCCTTTTTGAATACCTGGAATTTATAGTATTTCCTCGCCAAATTTATAAATGAATCGGGCC
>QENH01000019.1 GCA_003336485.1 Candidatus Methanophagales archaeon | reverse complement strand
AAGGTTGACTATGAGCCCTACTTGACGTTCATAGTGCCTTATCTGCACAACCGAGCTAGAAATCTGCTTGATACCATACACTATCCTTCCTGGAAATATCTCTGCACAATAGTCTCGTTTTCAGAAGCATCTTTTCTGATTGGCATCTTACAGGGGATCAAAGTGAGTTCTTTCAAGTTAAAGAAGATATTTTATGAAAACAACACACAGCCTATAAGAAATCCAATTTATTCGCGATACAATGATCAAACGATCGATGCCATAGTCATAGATGACACCAAGTCGAAAAGAAGGTCGGGTGGTCGCACCAGCATCAAAGGCGCTTTGGGACTCAATTTTTAAGGGATTCTGAGAAGCTTATGCTTTGGGGAGACTCTATCCTTCCACTGCTTTCATCTCGATAAATGAGTTTGTGGAAGCGCTTTTCGAGAATACGTTTCAGAAAATAAAATTAAAGATGAATTTTTTAGATGCAATGATCTTGAATGTTGCAGAAGAATCTCAAAGCTCTAAATTCATCATATGGAATACAAAGCATTTCAGAGATCGCACTTATTTGCGTGTTCAAACACCAAAGGAGTTTTTAGAAGACTGATATCTTCTGATATACCCGCTATGTCGTTATTCAAATAAAAAAATGAAGAGGGTAAATTGTTTAACTAAAACCCCCTCTGTTATCTGACTTATTTAATTTTTTTTGCTTATTTTGTTGCTGCCTCGATGTCTGCTCGTGTTACTGTCTTTCTTTTAGCGTGCTTTGCAAGGTTTACGGCTTTTCCAGCGATTTTTTCGGCTTCTTCTTCTAACAGCCTTAGTAATTCTCGGCTTGCGTCTTCACTTACTCGCTCTGCTCCAGCGTTCCTAATTATCCGGGTTACCGGTACTATTGGTAGTTCACTCATTTTTATCATTATCATTAGGCATTGAGAAGTATATAAGCTTTTTGAATGTTATTAGGACTTGAAAGTTTTGGATAGGCTTCGTTAGGCGACATCCTTAAAATAAATAAGATAGGTAAATAGATAAATATAATTAAGGAGGTGAAAATCATGTATGAAAAGGAGATCGAAGTGAAAATGCGAGAGCTCCCTGAAGATCTAAGGATAGAGGTTTTAGACTATATGGAAATTCTGTCAAGAAAGTATAAAGGTAGAGTGGCAAATGCAAAAAAGTTCAAATTTGACTGGGAAGGCGGCTTATCAGGGATACGGGAGAAATTCACTTCCGTTGAGTTGCAACACAAGGCTGTGGAGTGGAGATAATGTTTTTAGAGGATACGAATGTATTTCTGGAAATACTCCTAGGGCAGGCTAAGAAAGAGAGCTGTAAGAAGTTTCTAGACGACAATATTGGAAATTTAAACATAACCGATTTTTCTTTGCACTCCATTGGTATAATCCTGTTCAGATACGATAAGGAGAGCATTTTTCAGAATTTTGTTGAAGATGTCATACCAAATGTCAGCCTTCTCTCATTGCCAATAACGTTGTATGGCGGAGTTATAAACGCAAGTAGAAGCCGGGATTTGGATTTTGACGACGCTTATCAATATAGCATTGCCAAATATCATGGACTGAAAGTGGTTACAATGGATAAAGATTTTGAGGAAATAGTAGATGTGGAAATTTTGTTTTTATAGGTCATCGCCTAACAGAGCGTATCTGGCTCCGTAACTTCGGCACTTCGCCCAAATTCAACTTTGGGGAACTTCAGGTACGCTCGTGACGTTGTACGCAATTGCTCAATGCATTCTGCAAATAACCCCTACTTTTTAACAAACACAGTCAAATAAACTTTGAACTCAACTCTGCGGTTTTCTCTATTGTTGAAAACCTACCCTTTTTACATTATCGAAGAAGTGTCCACTTAATGTTAGGCCGAAAAATGGCCGTAAAATGGTCAACATGGAGCGGAGATGGGAGATAATAAAAAGAGAGAATGGTCGGTTTAATGGGATTTGAGGGGGTTATAGTCGAATTTTTGAGTAATGTGGCGCGAGTGGAGTTTAAATAACTACACAATTTTTTTATTCTAGTTCTTTTTTGCTCGCAGTTCTTTGAGTTCCTGTTCGTATATTTTAATGAATTTCTGGAAGGAGACCTGGTCTTGTTCTTCTTTCAATTCATAGTCTTGAATTACGGCTTTGACCAGTTCTTCGCTTAAAATTGTTAACTCCGCAAGAGACCTTGCTGCTCGCTTTGTCGCATGTTCAAGCCCTTTTCCCGCTGCTCCTTTTCCAACTCTTCCCAGTGACTTTGCTGCTTCCCTTGTCGCAACTCCAAGCCCGTTTTCCGCTGCTGCTTCTCCAACATCTCCAAGTGACATTGCTGCAAGCTTTGTCGCATCTTCAAGCTCTTTTTCCGCTGCTGCTTCTCCAACTTTTCCAAGTGACATTGCTGCAAGCTTTGTCGCATCTTCAAGCTCTTTTTCCGCTGTTGCCTTTCCCGCCCATCCAAGTGAGCTTACTGCCTGCATTGTCGCATCTTCAAGCCCGTTTTCCGCTGCTGCTTTTCCAACCTCTCCAAGTGAGAAAACTGCTTGGTTTGTCGCATCTTCAAGCTCTTTTTCCGTAGCAGCTTTTCTAACCTCTCCAAGTGACCATGCTGCAACCGTTGTCGCATGTTCAAGCCCTTTTCCCGCTGCTGCTTTTCCAACTTTTCCAAGTGACCTTGCTGCAAGCATTGTCGCAGTTTTAAGCCCTTTTTCCGCTGTTGATTTTGCAAAATTCTTAAAATTCTCAATAACTACTAGAGTTGATTCCTCGTCCTCTCTGCTTATAGCCACTCTCCCAACTCGCGTTAGATGATCACAAAAATATCTTGAAATCTTTTTCTCGTCATCAGCAAAAATGATTTCGGGCACTTGGACAGTAACAGTTTTTAACCCTATTCTTGTCGTCTCAAGATCATATTTCATGATCGAAGCATGGATAATATCCATGATAGGCTGAACTGGATCTTCTTTAGAATTTAGAATTTTATCTTTGGTGATCTCAATTGCCAATCGTTTTATCACATTTTCCGGCTTTAAAAGACCGACAATATTCAACAGATACGGAAACAGCACAACGAAAGTGAATGCCCCAAGCCAGTACGCCAGAGAAACATAAAATTCAAACGAAATAGAAATGGGACCAATAGACCAGATAGCACTTTGACTCACTACATCACCATCTGCACCCACCACCCGTTTCAATACAATGAATCCATAGAATATTGATACACCGTAACAACCCAAAAGTATCCACATATCGGGATTCTTTTTGAAAATATCGATTACTCGCGGCGAATACGCAGAAGCGGTAAGTTGAACAGCAATCAAAGTCAGTGTTATAACGATAGCAACGATTGCCGCCTGACTTTGAACCAATGCACTGAGCATGTATCTGGCACTATTGACATCAGTATGAAAAAGATTGAAATACCGGAATAGATAAAAGCAAATCGAAACTACTACAACAAGACACATGGAATACACAATGAGCCGTGCAATCCGCAGATGGCTGAATTCAAAACGTACCCACTCATCATGCACTGCATCCCGGATGGATTTAACAAACTCAATAAGTTTTTCTTTTCTGGTTTGCATACATTTATGAACGAAGTTCTCAACTAATAAACTATGTTAGCCAGGCGGTTGTGGTATAACATCGAAAAATCGCATTTAAAGTTTAGTCATAGCAGGTATTTTTCGTAACCAAAAAATAGTCGCAAAATAGTCAGAAAATTTAGAAAGATTTTGAATGGAAAATCAAATTAAGAACGTTAAATAAAGCGTTCTAAGAACGTTTATGGTGTAAATAAAAATGCTTCTTCCATCCACTCAAAATCAGTGATGTTGGAAGTTATAAGCGGGCATTCAAGAATTAGCTCTACCGCTAAACTACCAATCATATAATCCCTTGCATATTCACTCGAATCCCTTCCCTAAACCTTCTTTAGTTTCTTTCACCGTCTCATCTACATCCTTAAATATCTCAAGTCCCTCTTTTATGATGTCTTTAGCCCTTGTAATTTTATAACCGTCATCCGTCTTTAGAAAGACAACTTTATCTCCTGCTTTTATACCTAGGTCCTCTCTTATTTGCTTGGGTATAGTAACCTGATATTTCTTTGTGACCGATACCATTACGTTTACCTCTTTGTAATGATATATTTAAAAGGTAATACATATATTTTTCTATTTGGTTCACAGGCAAAAGAGAATAATAAGTACAGAGGGATGAAAGGAATGAATATAGAGGAGAAGGAAGGGTCAACCATAGGGTGGTATATACGCAATATTGCAGATATAATCCAAAAATCTAATGATATATGCATTGCGGATATAACGGAGTTATACGACATCTCATGCTATCTTAAGAAGATCTATATAATCTATAGTAATATCACTGTACAGAAGGAAATAAAGCATATTCAAGGAGGCCTACATAAAGGGAGACATCTCAATGTTTGAAGAAACTAGTCGAAAAAAAGCTTGAAGGCACGCATAAAATCTCCGTGCCAATTGAAGCAGATGAAGAAGGGTATTTAGATAAAGAATGTCATTCGGAAGATTGTTTATTCAAATTTAAAGTCCACGCAGATGATTGGGCTAATTTGTTTAAAGACGAAGCTGTATTCTGCCCAGTTTGTCGACATGAAGCTAAGTCAAACTCTTGGTGGACAACTGAACAAATTGAACATGCAAAAGAACAGGCTGGCAAGCAAATTGAAGGAATCCTAGACGAATCTCTTCGTAAAGATGCGCTAAGATTTAATAGAAACGGGTATCGTGATAGTTTTTTTCAAATGTCTCTAGAAGTAAAAGGTGTCCAAAAGAGAAGAACAATGATTCCGGCTACTGCTAAGGAAGCGATGGAGCTAAAGATCCTGTGTGATAAATGTGGTGCCCGATTTTCTGTAATAGGTAGCGCCTTTTTTTGTCCATGTTGTGGGCATAATTCTGTAGAGCGAACATTCGATGATTCCATTAAAAAAGTTCGAGTAAAACTGGATAATATCAAAGTAATCATGAATGCCCTTAAAGAGATAGGGAAGAAGGATGAGGCTGAGATAACTCGTAGATCGCTTATTGAGACAAGTCTTTCAGATTGCATCGTCGCCTTTCAGAGACTCGCTGAGCAATTGTTCAGTAAAATAGCAAACGCCCCTGTAGCTCCCCTCAACGTTTTCCAAAGAATTGACGATGGAAATAAACTTTGGCAAACCGTTTGTGGCAAAAGTTACGAGGATTGGCTTACAACTGAAGAATTAAAAGATCTGAAAGTACTCTTCCAGAAACGACATCTGTTGTTACATTCTGAAGGTATTGTTGATCAACGCTACCTCGATAGAAGTGGGGACGGAAGTTACAAAATCGGACAGAGAATCGTTGTTAAAGAAGAGGATGTTCAATATCTTTCGAGTCTTATCGAAAAACTTGCTAATGGAATACGGAAGGCCTCGTCAAATGCATAAGACGTCGTATAACACGATGTAAAAGGCTACGCTTAGCTCCGTCCAAATTCTGCCTACGCAGAACTTCTTTTACATCGGAAACGTAAAATTCCTCAAGTTGTCGCTTTTAGCAGTATTAAAAATTTTTCATCCTTGGCCCAAGTACTCGGGTAAACATAGGTGTGCAGAATTCGAGTCTAGATCATAGTTATCGTTGTCCACAGATTTTTCGGACGAGACAGCCCAAAACCTTCTTGCCCTTCATCATAGGCGCTCACTAACAAAGGCAAAGAATTTTACAGGCTGCCGCCAAACTATATCTACGGCAATGATAGTACTGCTTGCCTCGGTAGCTCAGCCGGCAGAGCGCCTGGTCTGTAACCAGAAGCGCGGGGGTTCGATTCCCTCCCGAGGCTATTTTAGCTTTTTCGTGAAATATAGCAAAATACAAAATTAATTAAAAATAAAGATATAAAGGAGAATATGAAAAAGCTT
>QENH01000018.1 GCA_003336485.1 Candidatus Methanophagales archaeon | reverse complement strand
GGTCTTGGGGCGACTTATTTCAATCTGCAGGAGTATAAAGAGGCTAAAAGGTGCTTTAAGAAAGCAATCGAACTGGATAAAGAAAATGTTGATACTTGGGTTAATCTGGGATTGGCGCAAAGAATCCTAAAGCAATATAAAAATGCTATTGAATCGTTTGAAAAGGTAACAGAATTAGACCCTAGAAATCCCGATGGATGGTTCATGTTGGGTTCTACATATTTGATGATGGATAGTAAAATGTTTGATGCCAGAAAATGTTTCATGATTTCGATAGTGCTGGATCCAAAGAATTCTGCTGCTTGGTTAGGTGCAGGAACAGTTCAGAGGGTTTTGGGAAAATACAAAGAAGCCATGGAGTCTTTTAAAAGATTAATTAAGCTAAACGAAAAGAACGTTGATGCGTGGGTTGGTCTTGGAAAGACTTATTTCAATCTGCGGGATTATAAAGAAGCAAAAGAGTGCTTTGAGAAAGCAATCGAACTGGATAAAGAAAATGTTAATGCTTGGGTTAGTCTGGGATTGGCACAAAGTAGCCTAACAGAATATAAAAATGCCATTGAATCGTACAAAAAAGTAATTGAACTGAATAAAGGAAATGTTAATGCTTGGGTAGGCCTAGGTTTGTCCTATGGTAATTTAGGAGAGCATAAAGAAGCAAAAGAGTGCTTTGAGAAAGCAACCAAACTGGATAAAGAAAATGTTGATGCATGGGTTAATCTGGGATTGGCACAAAGGATCCTAAAGGAATATGAAAATGCTTTTGAATCATATAAAAAAGCAATCGAACTGGATAATGAAGATGTTAATGCTTGGGTGAATTTTGGCGAAATCCATCTCAGACTGAAAAACTACGAAGAGGCAAAAAAATGCTTTGAGAAAGCTATTAAATTAGATCCTAAAGATGAGCACACAAATGTTTCTTTAATTGAATTGTTGGTTATAAACGGTAACTATGGCGAAGCTTTTGAAAAAGCCAGAACTAATGTAGATTTATTTAAAACTGTTAAATACCGATTTTTGTCATCATTTTTTGCAGTATTATCATTAGCACTACAAAACAAACATGAAGAGTTTTTGGAATTGATAAGTGAGCTACTGCTAGATTTAGAAAAATCAGAAAAACCTTATGGAATCTCCTGGGATTTCGCAGACATAAAAGCAACTTTGGAGCAGCGTCTGGAAAAAGAAGAAATGACTTTAATTTCTCAGCTCATTGATGTTTTAAAAGAAGAAAAAGATTTGGTAGAGTTAGAAAAAGCGTTAAAAATAAAAAAAAGGTGATACAATGTCAATTATGCTCACTCCAATTTTTCAAATTTTAATCCCACTGGCGAATGCTTCCTCCTCCCAGCTTACTCCACTTCTTCAAACTTCGATAGGTGCTTTCGCAGCGATTTTAGGCGGTATTGTAGCTTCTTTGCTTTCTGGCCATTACTTAATAATGAAGGTGAGAGAAGAAAAGCGATTGGAGATGCTTGTTGATGTGCTGGATACTGTTTATGCCCCTTTTCAAGAGATTGCAGAAGAGATAATTAACCAAAAGCAGATTAGCAAAATCCATAATGATGCCTTGCTAAAATTAATTCGAAATAATATGAAATACATTTTTAGGTGTCCTGAGGATATTAAAAAAGAGATTAGTAACCTCAGAGAGAATCTTAGATGTGGAGATCCTGATGAAGCCATAAAGAGTGTAAAGACAATAAATGGGAAAATAGATGAATTAATTGCAAAATCGTTTTAAAAAAGATAAAATGGCTGAAGAAGAGGGGGAATACAAGAGCAAACGGGAAAAACCCGGAAAATATGAAAAGGAAGAGGGAGTAGCAGCTATAAAGGAACTCTTTACTTCTAAGTTAGAAGAAGGGGATTTCACAACAGAAGAATTTGTCGAGATAGCAAGAGCTATAGTGGAACCTCTTGTTGAGAAATTTGAAAAAGAACAACTTGAAAGAATATATGGAATATCGATAGATACCGACAAAATATTGGATAAGGAAATAAGACAAAGCGTTGAGGATGACCGTAATAAGAGAAAGGGAGAAGTCTATGGGGCACGGAATACATTAGACGAGTGCTTTATATCAATTGATGTACTAACTAAACAGATAGGCAGTTTAGATAAAAGAGTGATATCATACACTCAAATCGTTAAAACAAAAAAAATAAAGACGAAAAAAGGTGATTATAATGAATAATAACTTAGTGGTGGGTTTAAACTTTTACTCAAAAGATAGCAACCTAATAGATTTAAGAGACGTATGCAAAAAAAATGAGAACTTAGGAAAATGGAATATCGAGTACTTATTTGAGAATATCGTAATCAAAATTTCTGCCTGTAATGATAAAGTAATAATTGAAGACCAAGGCAATATTTTTTACTATAGACCATTCAAAAAAGGACATATTTCCGCTGAAGATATTAGGTTAATGTGGGAAGAAGCTTCAAAACTTATAAATGAGCTGAATTTGAATGTTAAATACGAGAATACAGTAAATATCTCTTTTCATGCGGAAAACATAGCAGAAGTTTATGAAGAAAATAAGCGATCACTAGAGGATTTTGGCCTGATGATATTGCAAAATTTCTCATTAAGAGAGATAAGTGATAAGAAAAGCATGTTGGCTACAATCACACCTATTCCAGAAACGATACCATTCAAAGTTTTGGGATGATGGAATAGAGTTCAAAGATAACAAAGGCTAGCGGTGCGTAAAGTTACAGAGAATCATACACACTATCTAAACAATTCGGGAGTGTGTATAAGGTGAATTGATTCTATAATAAGATCATGCAAGGTACCATCGTCATATCCATTTAGATTCAGCAGAATATCAACGATAGAACGGTCAATATCACGTTCAATTATTAATATATTCGTCTCTTCATCCAAATCTGAATGCCAATTGGTATCTGTTATTTTGGCCATTACTGCGACATCAACAAGATTACCAAGAACATGCAGAGCATGGATTTTCGATGAATTCAGCTCCCTTTTCTGTCGGTTATGCCCATAAAGCCAGATCGCTCTTGCCGCAATAATCATCGAGATGATGAAAATGTCGTCCATCTCTTCGTCTTCTAAATTAGTGAAGAAGATACCGAAAAGGTCGGGTGCAAGCGTTCTGGAAAACAATGTGGCATACATGTTTAATGCATCCACATATACTTTCTCGTCTTCTTTAACTAGCGATTGCATGTATTCATCTGCGGGGGCAGCTACATTTTTCAAGCTGTTCAGTCCAAGTTGGGTATGGCATCGCCTACAAACGTCAAGGCTGAAATATTCAAAATCCCTATCCGCGAGCATATCGCAGAAGATGCAGTTTGCCATATGTTATCTTTTTAGTGTCCAGTATATTTAAGTTTTAGCCCTTTGTCTCTATGCTATTTTAGAAGTCTGCTTGCTCATTCTTACAATAAATGCTGCTAAAAGAAGTAACTGAGGTCTACGATTTAGGGCTATCGGCAACAGCACTAACGATTTTTTTTCATCTAAAAATAAATAGGTGGAATGTCTATTTCCTATCCGAACACGCATGGATACGGATGTCAATCAGATGATTTTAATGGAAAAACTTGAGCGGCTGAAGGCGCAAATAACGCAAAAGGGGAATTTACTTGTCGCTTTCTCCGGTGGTGTGGACAGTGGCCTGCTGCTGAAAGTTGCCCATGACGCACTTGCGGCTAATGTTTTAGCAGTAACGATAGACAGTGAACTGTTCCCGAAACGCGAATTGGAAGGGGCCATGCGCTTTTTAAACGCCTCTGACATCCCATATAAGATAGTGCAGTTCTCGCCGCTGCGAAACGAAGCCATTGCCAGGAATCAGCATGACCGATGCTACTATTGCAAACGCGATTGTGCAAGACTATTAAATGACGTTGCCGTTGAAGAAGGCATCACAACGATCGCCGAGGGCGTTACCGTTTCGGACATTGATGAATACCGACCGGGCATTGCAGCATCCCAAGAAGAAGGTCTGTGGCATCCTCTTGTAGATGTAGGCATCACGAAACAGGAGGTGCGGCAAATAGCGAAGGCGATAGAACTACCGTTTTGGGATAAGCAGCCTTCGCCTTGTTTAGCTACGCGGATAGAATATGATGAGCGGATAACATGGGAACGACTTAATATGATAGAAGAGGCCGAATCCATCTTAAAAAGCATAGGTTGCAGGCAACTCAGGGTTAGATTGCATCACGACGGTATAGCGAGGATAGAGGTAGCTAAGGCGGATTTTACTGCTCTTTTCGACGTACTTGAAACGGTATCTCAAAAATTAAAAACGCTCGGGTTCAATTACGTCACGCTAGACCTCGAAGGCTACAGGAGAGGAAGTATGGACCTAGGAAAACCACACACGTGATAGTACACTAGATACAAATTAACGCAGATTGAGACAGAACAAAACCATATTTCTATTCGATCCGCCCAATCCCCGGCCATTGAAGTTACCCGTTGGGGTAACCATTCCTAAAAAACCGAAGTTAAGGCGAAAAAAAATCCGAAATTTCATTAAAGCTGTGGAATATGTCCCCTATCATAGTATAAATATCTCATTCATGCATCCGGCATCTTGCATCCTAACAGCTATATAACTACAAATTATTTAATAATTCAATGGGTGAGATTTAAATGAGCAAAAGCTTAAAAACCGACCGAAAAAAGGGGAAGAAGAAGAGCATTGAAGATACAGACGCATGGAATTCTGCGGATTTTGATTATGCTGGACTGATGGCCCAGGGCATGATGCCTCTTCTAGGTACGCCTTTGAGCGGGCAGGAGCGGATAGAATATTTAGATGAGATCATCAAGGTGTGTCCCGAGTATTATCCTGCATTGATCGAATTAGGGTACCGGTATATACAAGACGGTATGGATGAACCAGGAAAAGCATCCATAGAGAAAGGGCTACTGTCTTTAAAGACACATTTTTCTAAGAAAAATTTGATGGATGCATATTATAACACTTGCGAGTTCCTAGAAAAGCATTTCCGTTTTGATCTGGCAATAGAATATTATAACCGGCTTATGGAACTCGAAAGCGATAAAGCGGCTGTGTATGACTCTCTTAGCTATTGCTACGCTACTCTGGGCGAGGCGGAGAAAGCTTTTGAGACACAACAGAAGGCATTAGAGTTATGTGACTCGAACCCCAAATTTTACTGTAATATGGGCTGGGTCGAGCTGATCCGAGGTAATTTAGATGCTGCAAAGATCATGCTGGAGAAATCACTCGAGTTAGATCAAGAAGACGAGATTACGCTTAACAACTATGAGGCATGTAAACTAATGCTTAAGAGCAAGCGGTTGAAGAATTGGGAAGCGTATCTTCTTAGAGAAACCGATTATGAACATCTAAAGAAATTAGAGGATGAAGATGAGTGCGAAGATTATGAACGACAAGTCAGAGATTATAATAGCGCTAAAGTAGAAGCGTTCAAATTAGACCTTGTACAAAATCGCAATTATACGCCCGCAGAGAAATATGATATAATATTCTCACTTAATTATACATTCGAGCTTATCACGGAATTGTATCATAGCGGCTACTTTTTCTATGATGATATAGTCGAGGTAGAAGTATATTTCAAACATATCATGCATAATGTCATATTAAAAACAGGCGATATTGATGATGAGATATTTAATGGCGTATATAGAGCGCTATTGGAGTTCTATAAGTTCCTGGCAAAACGGAAAGTAGTATCCGGCTACAAATCGCTCAAGGACGAAATGAATGAATTAAAATCGGAACTTGGGGAAAAGATGCTAAGATATAACGAGATACGGCATAATGTAGAGTACACAAAAGAGGAGAAAGACGAGATCAAAGAGGAAATATTTGGGGGTGACGCTTTCTATCCATCCTTATAGGGTATTGCACGGCAATCCGAGACGAAGCACAAGAAAGCACCCTTCGGGTGCAAATCAATTGTTTGTAGCTAGGGCTAAGCAATGGATGGTTCCAATCAGCTAATT
>QENH01000088.1 GCA_003336485.1 Candidatus Methanophagales archaeon | reverse complement strand
TGTCGTATATGCAGATGACAGCGAACCGAAGCGGAAGATAATATTGAACGAAGGGTTCGACCTGCTCTACGGTGGCGCGGAGCAAGGCACAACGCCCGCGGAAGCGACAGCATATGCGCCTTTCGGCTTGATAGAGACGGCGGAAGTGGAGAAAGCGAGACTGATAACCGTTGCTACTGGTGCAGGCCCAAATGAAGGCGATCTGAACTTCAATGGACATATGTGGACTGACGTCTGGAACTTTGTTGGTACCGGCACGCCGGTGCCTGAGATAGGTATCGCGGAAACTAATGTGACTTCGTATCTACAAGCAGCCGATAACGCCGCTTACTTCAGGAGCAGTGCAGATTACATGGAAGCGTGCAATGCGTTCTTGATCCTGGACCTGAAGCCGTAGGGGGATAGAAGAGAAGAAAGAGCTTTAAAACTGGTAGGTGTTTCAACCCCCTATTTTTTCTCTTTTTTGTATCTAAAACACCAAAAGAAGGTTTGTTTTGAATTTCGAGTTTTGTTCTTAGAATTCATACAGGTACATATTGGGCATTTACAGATATGGTAGTTGGTTCAAACGAGTATTAAGATTAAGTGTAAGGGACACTAATTTTAGCGCGATAATGGGCTTTTAATGTTAATTGTGCTGCCCTAATTTGATAGTTATGTTATAATGTGTTTGACATTAACAGAAAAAACCGAAAAGAACTTTAATAACATCAATATTCTATCCCTATAGTGTTACTTTTTAGAGAAAACGTAAAAGCGAACGGATGGAAGAGAAAGTAAAGAAATGGCGAAATGGCAAAAAAGCGCTGAGGCAAGGTGCTATATAAAAACGCGGAATAAAATTTTGAAGGTGATATGAAAGGATGAAAAAGATAGATATGGTGGCTATCGGAACGATAGCGATGGTTGCGTGCTTGCTTTTTTGCACGCCTGTTTTAGCGGACTACAATTTTGATGGTTTTTCGGTGGAAACACGGGACAGCGGTATCGTAAACGGGGGGGTGTTTGTAGATGCTATACCATGTGACTGGTCAAAGACACTCACCGGCAGTTTTAATGTGCCTAATGGAGACATTACCTGGGCACGATTGTACACGGGTGTGTTTGGAGGAACTGAGAAGCACCAAGGTTGGGTGAATGTCACGTTCAACGACGTTTACAACAGCAATGGACTTGGACCAATACATTTACAGGGTGAATTAGATACAAATGCAAATGTATGGTGTAGTGGACATGGAAAGCATTGGATGTACTACGATGTAACTGACTTAGTCAATAATGGAGTAAATACCGCAACTACGGCGCTGATTAATGCCACTGCCGGTACCTTTGGGCTGGTCTACGGTATTGTCCTGGTAGTGGTCTACGAAGACGGAGATGATCCAAAGAACATTCAATACTGGATCAACGACGGTAGTGACGGTCTCAACTATGTTACACCAAATAACGATGGAACAACGTATTTCAATGGTGCCGTAGACACAGGCAGTGTAACCGAAGCAGGGCTAACGATGGTCCATCTAACAGCCTACGATCCATTGTGCGCTAATTGCTTGCAGTTTAATGGTAATGTACTTGACACAAGCATAGTAGACACCAACGATTTTGAACTCAATACCTGGAATGTGACAGGTAATGTAACTCCATCAGGAAACGATGCCTGGTACAGTCGAGGTGAAGATGGCTATGTGAATGTGTGCAACGCGATTCTAACTTTAGTATCAGAACCAGAAGAATTGCCCGACCTGGTAGTAGAGAAGTCGGTGGAATTTAATGAGGATGGCAAGTTTGTCGTAAGCTACACAGTAACGAACATTGGAGGCAGCGAGGCAGGAGAAAGCACAACGTGCAAGTACGTGGATGGCGAGCTGCAAGAGACCCAAGATTGTCCTGCATTAGTACCAGACGAGAGCCACAGCGGCACATTTATGCCTGAGTCATGCCCATGCGGAGCGACCCTAAACGTAACGGTATGTGCAGACAACGATGACGTAGTGGACGAGAGTGACGAGAACAACAACTGCGAGGTGAACTTCGTGGATTGCCCACCGTGCAAGCCCGACCTAATCGTAACAGACATCAATGCATACCACTACAACACTATCTCTCCAGCATGGTTCAACCTAGGGAATGAGATAGATGTAACGGTAAAGAACAATGGTACGGCATCTGCAGGAGCGTCGAATGTTTGTCTGTACATCGAGGATCTACTATTTGGCAAGTTACCTGTACCAGGTCTTGATCCAGGCGATGAACATACAGTGACGTTCTCGGGCTGGAAACCATCTGGTGACGATTGTCTGCAGCTGCCATGCGTTTTCGATTGGTCATACCAGAACTACAGTCTTAAAGGCGTGGCTGATTGTGATGGTGATGTAGCCGAATCGAACGAGACGAACAATGAGACAACGGTAGTAGAAAGAGTCTGTTACAATGGCTACATGGCAGACGAACCACTGGAAAATGTCGCACAGGGCACTATTCACGGGCATATCATATTCACAACAGGCGATGGCAGCTACGGCGCTCTAAATTCGCCCGGTGTTACCCGGGCTACGAACTATGACATAACGCTACCTGCGAGTGCTACCGTGGAACGTGCACAACTTAATGTCTACTATACGTGGACCAGTCCGGACCATGCCTGTCCGGATATGGAAGTGAGCATAACAAACGCAACAGGAACATACGATTTGTCTTTGGAAAATGCGTACAACGACATCAAATGCACCTGTCCTGGAGCGATGTATGTCAAGTCATGGGGCAACTATGTTTTCGATATAACAGACTATGTCACGGGAAGTGGTACATACACGGTGACCGTAGAGAATGTCGGTTCAACGGGCCATAAGTTCAAGCTCGCAGCACCGGGCATCGTGCTCGTCTATGAGGATGAAAGTGCACCCTTAATAGATTACTGGATCAATAAAGGGGCAGACTTACTCATAGGTGGACGCAGAGCAGATGGCGGATACCTATCATTAGAAGAGTGCATAAACAATGCAACGTTCCCTGCAAGCACTACGACCAAAGAGGTGGCGACTGTAACGCTCGGCGTTGTCGCTCCCTGGGGTGGCGATACTACTGGATCAATAAATGTGCTGTACTTTAACGGTGCAGAGCTCGGATGGGACGTGTACAATGGATATTCCAGTCCCTACGACGAAACAATAGATAGCATAACGATGAGTGTAGGTGGCGTTGATGCGGAAGTAGGCGTAGCTGTAACCGATGTAACAGCTCAATATCTCAAAGGTAGCGCTAATGTGGTTGGCCAGGGTGATAACGGCGACTGTATGATGCCTGCGAATGCGTTTTTGGTGGTGGCATATGAGGTACCGCCGGAAGCAGACTTGGAGATTTCTGAGATATGGAAGTGCGTGGAGAATTGCACAATTTGCTACAACGTAACGAACATAGGTAGTGGAACTGCACCTGCATGTCATAACACAGCGCTTTATGTTGATGATGTGGAGGTTGCGCATGATCATGTACCTGTGGATCTGGCGTCTGGAGAGAGCTACATTGGCTGTTTCAATGGTTACATATGGACGTACACGCCACCAAGCGATGACATAACCGTGTGTGCAGACAACAATGAGGCCGTAGTCGAACTCGATGAAACCAATAACTGTCTGACTAACATATGGATGTGCGGGGATGTCAACGGCGATGGTAAAGTGACGATGTCAGATGTGCGAAAGGTCTTCAACAGGTATCTCGATCCGAATTATCCGCTGGACTTGTCATGGGCTGCCGATGTCAACTGCGATGGTAAAGTGTCGATGTCGGATGTGCGAAAGGTGTTCAATCGCTACCTTGATCCAGGTTATGGCTTGAATTGCTGTTGCAAGGGCGTAGGGTAGAGTAATAGGAACTATGAAAAGAAAGATAAGCGGCTACATGCCACGCTTTGATGCTAAGGCGGAGAAGATGGTTCTTGGTGCTATGAACGAAAAGCTTGGCCGGATCGATCGATGAGAAAAACATGTGGTAGTCAGCAGGGATGCGGCTGAGATAAAGGTCAAATTAAAGGCGGGTTGATGCAGACAGACATGGCTAAAAGGAAGTAACTAATCAAAAGTTACTACTCGTGGAATTTCCCCACTATAAAGGTTTTACTGCAATCCCCTTTTCATAATTATTGCTTTATCTTATTCAAGATTTTCATTGTTTAAACACAGGATATGGAATTGAATGTAGAGAGTATAAAAAGGAGAGAACAAATAAAATTCACAGACCATGCGAGACTTGAAATGGAAAAAGATGGCATAAGTGCGGACGACGTGTTAAACGCGATTGAAAATGGGAAAGTTATAGAGGAATATGTGAACGATAGACCATTTCCAAGTTGCCTCTTGTATGGCAAATCGGATGAAAATCCGATTCATGTGGTCTGTGCGTTGCCCCAACACGTTAATATGTTAATAATCGTAACCGTATATATACCGGAACCAATGAGATGGATAGAATTTAAAAGGAGGCTGAAATGGAAGTAGGGAAGTGCCCAATCTGTGGTGGGGATACAAAAGAGGACATTGTAGAGGTGCCGGAAATTATTGAAGGTGAGGCGTATATTATAAGCGGTGTGAATGCAGAGGTTTGTGTTCAGTGTGGTGAGCGAATGTATTCATTAGGGGAGATGAGAAGGATTGAGAAAGTAAGAGAGAAGATAAAAAATAGAATGATAGAACCGAAGGAAGTAAGAAGAATAGCGGTGGTGTCTTTGTAGTTAAGAATACGAGTTGGAGATTACAGAATACTCTATGAATATCTAACGAAACCAAGAAGATATTTGGAGAGGAAGAGATGATAAAATATTGGAAGGACGTGGATATATTGGATATGTCAAAACGGCTGGATGATTTTGTTTGTGATTGAAATGATAACACGGCATTATTTGATGGACGAAGGGAAAGTGGAAAGAGTTAAAGCGTGAAGAAGATTAAATTTAGTTTTTTTTCTTTTCCGCCAACGCTTTTCTTTTTCAAAAAGAAAAGGGTTGACTTAAAGAGCTTATTTCCGCAACTATTTCTTCTTTACTTTGGTCTATCGCATCAATGGTCTCATCCTGCTTCTCAAGCATCATATCCTGCTTCTCAAGCGTCTTATTCGTATCTCCTTTCACTCCCTTCAAGGTATCATTCATCGAACTCAAAATGCCAATCATCACTTCACCTTTGTTATCGAAACTCCGCATCAGAGCCACCATCTTTGTCATTTTCCGCAAATCCCGTCACATTAAGCGAATCCGCAACAGTCTTAATAAATGCCCGGAATCCTGCCATCTGCACATTCCCTCTTATCCTGAGGCTCGCCCTTTTCATCATTAATATCTGCTCCTGTTACATAATATTGGGGGAAGATAATATAAAAATCATATCTTCAACCTCTTTACTTTTTATATGGTCTTTTCGCTTATCAATACCCCTCTTCTTTTCCAAAGATACTTCTCATTTGACTAATTTTTGCATGTTCTTGGAAGAGAAATGAAAGAGGGAATGTGGCCAATCTGCGCTGGGGATCACAGAAATTGTATCTGATTACGCATTCCCTCAATCTTTTCTTTTCTTTCTCTAATTTCCATGTCAAGTTCCTCACGGTGTTCGTAGTAGAAAAAAAGGGCATCGTGGACTTGTGGCAGGGTTAGATGGGGCTGTGCATCAACGATTTTATCGGGTGTGGTACCTAAAAACTCATATTCAATGGCAATATCCAACACACGAGTCCGGGTTCCAAGAATAACCAGGCTTCCTTTACTTATCCTTCTATCCATCGTGACATAGCCTATTTTATTTCACGTAATCTCATTCAATTTCTCTATAAACTCCTCAATACGTCGAGCTAAGATTTCTATTACTTCTTTATCGGATCCTCATAGAAGTTCCTGTGTAAGCTATTCGCCACACTAAAATAGAAGTTTTATACCAAGTTTCTGAGGCAAGCATATTGAAGCAATTACCATTGTTATGCACTCCATGATATAGTTGTTACATGGTATATAAATATATAAGATAGCTCAGGTGGTATTAATGTCGCTGTGGGTGTAAGAGGGTGTTTGGAAAGCCTATTCAAGATACAGGAGCATGAATACTTCTCGCCAGACGT
>QENH01000089.1 GCA_003336485.1 Candidatus Methanophagales archaeon | reverse complement strand
CAGACCGATTAGTATTTTGAATAATTTCTCAGCAGAGCCTACGTATTTAACAATGGACGTCTTAGGAACTCCATTCACTCGATGCGTCTCGGCGATGGAAAGATATGTCTTCCCCGCCACCTTCTTCTTGACGAAATGCATAAATAAGTTTAGTCATTACATACTTATAAAGCTTTCTATATTATTCTCTAACAATGGGGAGTTTTGAATTTACACGATTTTCACCACGAATTTTTCAAACGTGACTTTTAGTCAGTACATTTGGGTATGGGCGAAATAGAAAATATGGCCTCCTGTGGCGTATTTCCGTTAAAAAATGGCGGATAACCTCATCAAATGGAAAATTATTTAAGTGATAAATTACTATCTCCGAAAGTCAAGTTATTAATTAAACGTTTTGAAGTTTTGTAATAGGAAAAACTAAAATATACCTCGGCACTCTGTTCATGTATTCGCGATAAGGCGCACTATATTTTTCCAGGCAAATACGCTCTTCACCCAGTATAATAAAATGCTGCACGATCATAGAAAGAACAACAAACGCCAAAATCAACCATGACGCAGTAGCAACTCCAATACCGATCCAGATGACATAACACGACACGTATATGGGGTTACGAGAGATGCGATAAAATCCGTTTGTCATAAGCTGCCCCGACTTTCTGAAAAAAAGTTGAACTCCCGCAACAATCCCTGCAATCATTCCCAATGCAAATAGCGCCAATCCGAAATAGAACCATAATGTACCCAGTTTCAGCGGTACGAATATGGAATAAATCATGATGCTTAAATAAGGAATCCACGTGATGTATGTTAACTGTTTATCTTTTCCCTGTGCTTGCTTTACCTGATCCATCATTTCTTTTGTGTTCTCTCTTGGAGAAATGAACATGAGGAGATAATTGGCGGCCAAAAAAATTGCCGCAAGTATCCAACCATTCCACAAACCTATTTCAAAAGCTGGTGTAAGTGACATAATTTTCCTCCTTTTATTTTTTCATCTATGTTTTTTGTTTCTATGCTTCTCCCATCAGAGGGAGGATGGAGTGAATAAAGACAACCTCCCTCCCAAAAACTTTTTGTGCTTTTTTTCTTCTCTCTACTGTTATTCACCTCAATTACGGTTCCGGATACACAAACACGCCGTGCTCGTCCAGGTCATAGTCTATGTCCAGGAAGTCCGATAGGTATTGCTGATGAATATCTTGCGGATCCAGATCGCTGAACAGTGTAGGATGGAACCATTTTGCCCAGTATGCTATGCCGACAACACATCGAGGTGTCGTCATGAAGTCGCAATGATATAGGTAAACTCGGTCATTCAGCACAGCATCGCCTCCGGCGAATGCATCCATAGCCATAATCTGGTCTCTAGTCTCCTTGGCTACTGAGGCATCATCTATCCCATAACCAAATGGGCTTGGGTAAAAAACCGGCCATATCTGCGCCACAACAGTATCAGGGTTCGCATCTATCACCATTTCCGGGTCCACATCAGGTATCCACCCACCGGGCGGACCAGGCCAGTCACCAGCGACATTTATTGCACCAGTTATCGGGAATAGATATATGGCTATAGGCATCTCATTGTTGTAGGTGCATAACTGCTCAGGGGTCCACCCAGGCGTCTTCATGAACACTCGTGGTTTATCATCCTCAGAAAGTCCTGCTGTTTTCTCTGTGATATCGTTCACCACGCCTTCGTAGAAAGCGATGAACTCCTCGCCCTTCTCTTCTGTATTGAGGACGTATCTCAGTTTTCTTATATCTTCTACCATTGTTGCCGGATCCCCGAAGTTTAAGCAGACGACAGGTATGTCAGGCTCGAGCGTGGCTACAACAACATCTTCAAATCCAGGTGCAGGGTGATACGCGGTTATGAAGATGTCGGGGTCGAGTTCAAACACCTCCTCGTAGTAGATGTCCCAGCCCATGCTCGAAGTAATGCCCGAAGTGACCGGCAACTTGCTCATCGTCGGGAAGAGTATTTCATCTATGCCTGCTTGCCTGCCAACCACCCTGTCCTCAGCCCCTACTATTTTAATGGCTTCGGGAATGATATGAAGATGGGTAACTATCCGCTCTACCGGCTTGTTCACCGTCACGATTCTATCTACGGAATCAACGAGCGTAAGCTTACTTTCCCGACCAAGGATAATCAGCCCTATTTGCGTCATGTCAGCCACGCTTATTCTGCCGTCATAATTCGCATCTGCTAACTCTGTTTCATCTTCTAATCTCAAGATCATTCTCGCTGTGAATGTTAAGTCACGCATGTCTATGATGTCATCTTCGTTTGCGTTGCCGTAGATGTCCAGAGTTTCGTCTTCGGATGCTACAGCAATACAGGGTAAAGCGACTAAGAACAGCAAGCAGAACACAAT
The DNA here is from genome assembly GCA_003336485.1 of Candidatus Methanophagales archaeon. GTDB lineage: Archaea > Halobacteriota > Syntropharchaeia > Alkanophagales > Methanospirareceae > Methanophaga. The sequence goes on along the minus strand of QENH01000089.1, from coordinate 3,799 downwards.
TGCTATTTCCAACGATGCTAACGCTTTGTTTTCCATTTTTTTCTTTTTGTTTATCACCTAAATTTTTTTCATACATGTATAGGGAACTGTTAACCGTTGGCTATCTGTCCCCTCTCTCTCTCTCTCTCTCTCTCTCTCTCTCTCTCATCTCCCACCTCGTCTTAGCAGATTATACGCAATTGGCATCACCGCTATTGCAAGAATAGCTTCGAATCCGGGAGGTGTAGGTGTAGACGTTGGCTTTTCATCAGTGGTTGACGGTGCAGTTGGTTTTGGTGTTATTCGTGGTGCCAGAGTAGGAGTTGGAGTTGCTTCAACTTCGATTTCCGCTGGCGGTATTTCATCCACTTCCTCTGTTGGCGTTACAGTTGCAGTAGCTGCTACGCGCCATATCCACGTGTGCATATCAGATAATCCAGTGGTAGTGTTAGTTGCAATTGCAGACACGTTCCAAGATCCAATATCAGCACTCGTCGTAAAAACTGCTTCTCGTGTACTTTCATTTGTTTGCACTTCTGTACCATTTATTTGCCAGCTAATATCTGATATTCGGCCTACGGAGATATTGAAAGTTCTTGACTCGTCTGCGGTATCGTTTACAACTGCTTCAGCAGGTTTCCAAGCCGTTATGTTCGATGAAACGGGAGTAACTTCTTCGTCGACTTCTCCTTCCTCATCTTCTTCATCTTCTTCATCGGCCTCTTCCTCAACTCCGATTTGAATCTCTGCATCAATCCAATTTGTCGGTATATCTTCTAACTCTAGTTCTTCAAGTCCTTCTCTCTTTTTAAGTCCCGTAAGTACACCATTAGAGAGACTTAACTTGCATCCTTCTCCCGCTTTACCTTTCACCTTGAACTCGATTTCTGCTAAATACCCTGAACCACTTACACCATCTCCTATTGGCATCATGATAAGCACCATCACAGAGTCTGCACTAACGTCATTGCACATATAAATAGGTACCTCATCACCGCCTATTTCCCCATCCGTTATATCCCGCTTCACATTGTTTACCTTTACCACGCTTGAATCGAAAGACAACTCGAACTGCGCTGAGTTGAGGTCAGTCACATCATCTACGTCTATGGTAGCGACAAAAGTTGCTCTTTCTTCTACATACTCCGGTGCATTAACACTGACTTCTACTGTTTGCGCTGCTACTAATACTGGTGTAACTGCGAGAGACGCAACTGCTATTGCCGTTAAGATAAGCAAAACAGTTATGCTCGCCATTGACAACTTAATACACCTTCTTCTTCTGCTATTTCTTCTTTCTCCTTTCATCATTTATCAAAAACCTCCTTCTTTTAGCATCCTTTACGATAGCCTAATCACTGAAAGTACACCCGTACGATACTGATTCTGGCGTATCAACACTCACGTTCAGAGAACGGTGACTGCGTCACCATACCATTTTGCATCTATCTTCTTCGCTTTGGTATCCACAAGCATCTCGTTGGAAATGTTTAGTGTGCTTTTTCCGCCACTGTTACCTTTTACTTCGAATTCAATTCCCGCTAAGCTCCCTGAACCATTCGCACATACGTCCATTGGCATACTGACAAGCACCCGCACAGTGTCCGCATCAAAGAAGTTCCACATGAATATCGGCACTGCTACACCGTCTATTTCGCCTTCATTCACTTCTGTTACGTTCACCACGCTGGAATTGAACGAGAGGTCGAACTGCCCTGAATTGAAGTCCGTAACGTTAACCACGTCTATGGTTGCGTTAAAAGTTCCCGCTACATGTTCAGGTGCATTAACCAGGACTTCTACTTCTTCTTGTGCTGCCGATACTAATGCTGGCAGAACAGTGAAAGCTGCAACTACTATTGCTATCAAGACAAGTAAAACAGCTATGTCCACCATTGACGACTTTTGTGTCCTTGCGCTACTTTTTCCCATTACTTTTTCTTTTTCTTCCGTTTTCATTTCTTCTCCTTTTCACCACCCAATTTTTTTTTTTTTGATAAAACATTTCTTAAAAGTTTGGATGTTCGGAGCATAAATAATAACACCTAATAAGGCTCGGTTTTGGGTAAAACGCCTAAAAAGGTTAGGAAAAGAAGGAACAAACCTAAATAAATTAGGGATTTTTAAAAGGTCTAACAAAAAGGCGATTTGTATAGCAATTTCTCGTGAAAATCCGTGTAATCGAAAAGGTTATAAAAGAAAGGTCAGACCCATAAATATAAACGAAAATCAGGATAAAACCTGAATAGAACCTGCATCAACTGCAAATTCATAGCCATATCCTCTTTTCATCCTTCTTTCGTTTAAAAGAGTTGCTCGTTACGCTTTTGCAGAAGCTTTACGAATGCACCGATTTCCTCTTTTCCTAGGCCGAAGAGTTTAAGCGAATTTTAAAGGAAGGATAGCCGTTATTAAAAAAATCTAAAAAAAGGGATTTGTTTCCTCCCTTTTTATACTATATGTGCTATAACGTTCCTTCAAATTTGCTTTTATAATCTGATGGGAGTCCCAAAACGCGCAAACCAGAAGGCATTATCTTCACCTGGCTTTTTCCATTTACTTTCTATTCGTACGTTCATTTTTCCTCTCCTTTCTATGCGGAACCATCACTACCCACCTTCAACAGCCCCCTCTTTAGCGCACTCAAACCAGAACTGCGAAGGAAATGGCATGGCTTATCCCGCAACTTACATGCTTCCTTAACCAATCGGCAAGCGTAATGACTGTTTATGTCCACAGGGCAAAATATCACGTCATTTTTCTCTACGAGAAGCTCCATCATCCTTTTCCCGCCTTCGCAGTGCCCGCAGTGATAACAGAAGAGACAGCCAAAAGATTCCACCATTTCCTTGTAACTAGGCTCAAGCGGCTCGACACCACCTACATAAGCCACTCTCACGCCTTTAAGCGGAACCCCCATCTCCGTTCCCGTTTCGTTCTGATCGCCACAATCATTGCAGTTACAGTTGCAAGAAGGAGCTACGACCTTGTTCACGAAATCATTCTTTACGTCAATGTTGGATTCAAACGAGAGTGCGGATATTTTGAGCAGTTCTGCATTTTCTTTATTCAACTGCTTTCTTTCGATTCTTAAAGACTCGAGTTCCTTTTTCAGCCCTTCCATCTGCACATACGCTGCTTCTCCGCCCATGCCTTTTAGCTGTTCTTGGAATCTGTCAGTTAATCGCTTTTGCTCTTCCAACTCATGAATGAGCCGGATTTTATCTGTTTTTATTACGTCGCGTGTCGAAATCAAATCTTCTTTCTTCTGCTCCAACCGCGCACACCTGCGTTGTAGCTTTTCATTCGATTCAAAAGCCATATCTAACTGTTTTGTTATATCCTCCACCTTACTTTCCGGTAGCTTAAGGGCTAGTTCATCGTAAAATCGCAATGCCAGATGCTCCTTCATATGAATAGCGGCGAAAATCCGCGTCTCTAGTTCTTTATCCTGACCGCCATTACGTACAGCAAACCAGATAAGAGCGGGGGTTGGCACATTTGTTAAAATGTTTTCGGTTCTACCCTCGATAATTGCACTTATCTTTTGCGCGTCTAACCGCTCAACTTCGTTCTTATACGGTGCAAATTGCTTTTCCAGCATCTTTTCCACGCGTTTTGCTGGCTGACTTTGCGTCCTGCATATCTGAGCAAGAGATTGATGCATTTCAAAATCCGCTGAAAACTGGTTGTCGTGGTTAAGCTTCAACTCCTTAAAAATCCGCTTCAGCCTCCGCTCGTCAAAACTCAACCCTAAGATACGACAAATTGTAAATGGCTGAAACTCCCATATCGTCAAGTAGGGCTCATAGTCAACCTT
>QENH01000090.1 GCA_003336485.1 Candidatus Methanophagales archaeon | reverse complement strand
TCGCCCTTACGTATTCAACTTCTTTTAAAAACCTTGCTTTCTTTTCTGGGTTATCGTCATAACCCCTGCTCAAGGATTCATAATGATAAAGTTCAGCATAAGGAGTATAAACAATTAAATAGTCTTGTTCTCTAATTTTCAAGCAGAAATCAACATCATTGAATGCAACCGCCAAATGTTCATCAAAGCCGCCAACTTCTTCAAATACCTCTTTTCTTACCATCATGCATGCTGCGGTTACGGCGCTAAGGTTTTGTACGTGTTGAATTCTACCACAATAGCCAAAATGAGAAGCGGGAAAATATCGGTGAGAATGCCCCGCAACAGGTGGTTTTCCTATTATTCCTATAATAATGCCCGCATGTTGTATTGTATTATTAGGATATAATAACTTTGCACCAACAGCTCCAACTTCACTTCTCTGTGCATGCTCAAGCATTGCAGAAAGCCATTCTTCAGATATGACTTCTGTATCGCTGTTAAGAAATAAGATATACCCGGCATCAACTTTGGAGACTGCGAAGTTATTTATTGCAGAGAAATTAAAAGGCTTATTATAGTCCAGAATCTTTATCCCTAGATTGTTTTTAATCTTATCGTAATACTCGAATGTTTCTCCTTCTTTGCTCTGGTTATCTACAATCACAAGTTCGTAATTTTCATAATCCGTTTTTTCTACGATTGAATCAATACAGGTTTTCAAAGTGTCAACTTTATCCTTTGTAGGGATTATTATCGATACTTTTGGACTACCTTTTATTTTATACTTGAATCTATAACTCCCAATCCAAATACCGTCTATAACATCTTCTGTTTCAATACGCCTTCTCACCGCCGCATCTTTTAACGCTTTTTTCGCTGCTGTATATGCATATGGCTTTGCTTCTAGAGAAGATGCAGCCGATGTAGCAATTGTTCTCCAATGATATAAGATCTTTGGTATATGTGCAATTCTATTCTTCCCAATACGTTCAGTAACTCTCAAAAATAAGTCATAATCTTGAGAGCCGTCATAACCTTTTCTAAACCCATTAACCAGGTCTAGGAGACTTTTTCTAATGGCTGTGATATGAATAGGATAATTGCAAGATAAGAACGTATCCGGGGACCAATCAGGTTTGAAGAATGGTTCCTTCCTCTTTCCTCGCTCATCTATCTTGTCGTCATCCGAGTAAATGTAATCAAAATCCGGATTTTCATTCAACAAATTAACAATTTCATACAAAGTAACCGGTGCAAGTTCATCATCATGATCCAAGAAAGTAACAAATTCTCCAGTAGCTAATGACAGAGCCGCATTGGAATTCCCCGCTATTCCCTTATTCTCACTCAAAAAAATTACCTTTATTCTCGAATCGTTTTTAGCGTATTCTTTGAGAATCGTTTTCACATGCGGCTTTGTCGAACCGCCATCTACCAAGCAGAGTTCCCAGTTATCGTAAACTTGATTCAAGACGGACTCAATTGCAGCTCGGAGCAATTTCTCTTCTATGTTCCAAACAGGCGTCACAATACTGATTTTTGGTCTATAGTTAAAAGAACGGCTTTCTTTTTTGTATGCATCCATTTTTTCTTTTGTCGGTTCATTTCTTTGTATCCAAATTTCGTATGGATCTTTTACCTTTAAGTATGCAAAAGCCTGAAAATTAATGCTACCCGCTATTACTGCACCATTTTTCAATAACTGAACTGCATCAAGCGAAATCTCGGGATCATACCAAACCGCGGCCGAAGGCACCCCCATCGACTTCAGAGCAAAGGAAAACGTTTTCCCTGCGCTATCTTTGATCGGTTTGAATCGAAAAGAAGTATAGTCATTATCCAAAATATTTTTCCATTTGACCCGTACTTTTCTTATTATAGGGCCAGCCATAGAGTTTTCCCTTAGATCTAGTATCAAATCAGCGTTCTTTTGCTGATAAGTTGCTGTTAGTATCTTCAGCTCATTTAACTTATTCGCAGGGAATAGAAACTTACCACCTAATTCTTCTTCTAAGGGTAGTGGAATATGCTTCTGCACATTTGAAATATTCGTCTCTATTAATGGTTTGTTTATTTTGCGAACATTCAAAACAGGTATCCGTTGGTATATTCTTCTTTTAAGTGTAAACCATAAACTTCGCCAACCTTCATTTACAATTATCCTAAGACCGATTAACAAAAGATCATAAGTGTGCCTTCTTCTGGTTCTTAAAGGCAGTAGCTTTTCTATTAGCTTGTGATAGGCAGCGACCAACTGCCATGTGATGCTGCTTTCCATGCTTAGTAATGTGGATTTTAAATTACTTATAAGGTCTTCTTTCTCTTGCACCAGTATATTAATCATGCCCATTTCATTCTCTTTTACCTGTAATTTGCCCTCCAAGCCAGTTATAGCACTATCGAGGTTCCGGATGTGACTCTCTTTCTCCCGCACTATTGTATTAATCCTATCAATTTCCTTCGCTTTTTCCTGTAATTCACCTTCCAAGCCAGTTATAATCTCATCGAGGTTCAGTATGCGGCTCTCTTTCTCCCGCACTATTGTATTAACCAAATCAATCTCCTTCCCCTTTACCTGTAATTCCTCCTCCAAGCCAGTTATAATAGCATCCAAATTATGGATGTGTGTCTCTTTATCTCCCACTATTGCATTAACCCCATCAATCTCCTCCCCCTTTACCTGTAATTCACCTTCCAAGCCAGTTATAATACCATCAAGGTTATGGATGTGTGTCTCTTTCTCTTGCACTATTGTATTAACCTTATCAATCTCATTCCCTTTTACCTGTAGTTCGCCCTTCAAGCTATTTATCATCTCATCAAGGTTATGGACGTGACTCTTCTTCCCCTGATTATGTTCACCAATAGCATCAAATACAAGTGAAAGAAGATTTTGACGTTTTAAACTATCAATGCTTTTATCGATCTTTAATTCCGGCTCAAGTATTGGCAATGTACCGCGTTCCCCAATAAGGTATATTTTCCTGTATGTGGGCTCTAAAAAATCACCTAAAGCAACAAAATTCGCATTATAGTACCGGTAGATTTTGCTTACTTTTTCTGGCGGTATTCCATAGGTATAGGCATAGAAGATAAATAGCTGTAACAAAAGCCAATTTGAGATGTTATTCGTTTCTAATCTATGGTATTCATATCCGTTTTCTATCAAATGAGTTTCCAATTCATCCATTAAGGGTAAACCGTTTTTTATATGCTCTTTAAGCCATGGATGTGGTTCACCTGTGTTTTTGAGGAAGAATTTATTTGCTTCTGTTTCCGCATCTTCAACTGCTTTAGAATAGAATGGCGCACCTAAAACGACAAAGTTCTTACTCAACCGGAGCATTTCAGAAACGGTCTTTACTCTATCTTCCGCTGGAATATGTTCGTAAAGATCGGAAGAAATCACAACGTCAAATGAACTGTTTTTAAGTGGTGCTGCTCTAATATCACCAATGATATAATTCTCTTCTTTTTGTTCACTGTCCAGTATATCTAAGATATAATATTCGTATTCTTTAACGAAATCCTTTAGTAGTCCTCCCCTACCACCAACATCTAATATTTTTACTTTCTCTTTAGCTCTTACGTGATTTACCAACTTAGTTATTAAAAGGTTCCTCGTGTAAAGATCAAAAGGTAAATCTAACTTCTCATCCCTACTTTTATAATCGTACGATTCTTTCATCGCATTATAGTTCATATAATACTGTATATTTTATTTACATTAAGCTACATGACCTTCTTTTCACTTACTCATATTGAAAAAAATAAAAAATAAGAGAATTATGCACCGTCCCAATCGCCCGTAACGGGTTTATCCGTTGGATTGCCGAAATTGAATCGGTAGTCCGCCGAACCTGCCGAATTACTATTACGCAGGATCCACTGGCCGTTTCTGTATACCCCGATTGTGCATTCGCCATCGTCATTCCAGTCCCCAGTAACGGGTTTATCCGTCGGATTACCAAAATTGAAGCGATAGTCCGCAGAACCTGCCGAATTGCTATTACGCAGGATCCACTGGCCATAAATCTTTCTGTACACGCCGATTGTGCTTTCGCCATCGCCATTCCAGTCCCCGGTAACGGGTTTATCCGTCGGATTACCGTAGTTGAAGCGATAGTCCGCAGCGCCTGCCGAATTGCTATCTCGAAGAATCCACTGACCGTTTCTGTACACCCCGATTGTGCTTTCGCCGTCGTCATTCCAGTCGCCGGTAACGGGTATGTCGGTAGGATTACCGAAATTGAAGCGATAGTCCGCAGCGCCTGCGGAATTGCTATCTCGCAGTATCCACTGGCCGTTTCTGTACACGCCGATTGTGCTTTCGCCGTCACCATTCCAGTCGCCCGTAACGGGTATGTCGGTAGGATTGCCGAAATTGAAGCGATAGCGCGCTGAAAGGATCCATTGCCCGTTCCTGAATACGCCTATGTCATTCTCTTGAGTTTTCACCACACATCGGATCATATAGTTGTAAGCTTGCTGACTTAAAGACCAGCTCCCCCCAGAGTAATTCCATGATCGTCCATAGTATGGTTGACCTCTATCAAAGCTTAAAGCTTCACAGTCCGGGTAACCGGAAAGCTGCAGGTAAAGAATGTAAAAGTCACCTCTTTCTATCGTGATGCCCAATCCTGAAATGTCTACATCATTCCAATACCAGTTTGTTGCTGTGTGATAAACAGGACCACCCAAACACGTGCCCGGTTGCCTATCGCGACTATCGCCCGCATACACATATATCGCAAACCTCTCGTGATATATATTCGGCCAATTCGGCCAAAAGTTGATCCGCGCTGTCTGAAGGTCAACCGGATACGTTAGTGGCGTGAATCGCACTGCATATCCGCTACCGGCGCAAGTCCATGCGTGACCTGATAGCTCCCAACCGTCATCGTAGCCGAGTTCATTATATGCTCGCTCTACCGGAATAGCACGCGGTTCAGAATGATTTAGCTCCACATTATGCTGCTCCTGTTCTAGATTCTCTTTTTGTTCTCCTGATGGATTTAGCTTCACCTTTGCTGGTGGTTCCGCAGATGCAGAGTTCATTGTCTGTGCCATCAAAAGCGTGACTGTAATAGCAGCCACCAAAATTACGCTTCCTATTTTCATTTTTTACCCGTTTTCGCCTCCTATTTTTTTTGTCCGCCTATAAATCTATACTATATCAGCCACCCAATAAATAATTCCCCATTATTATACCGCCCTCTAATTAAAGAGATTTTTGAAATGAAATAGACTATATATGGCATATACAACGCAAAAAGTCCGGTTAAATAAATATAAAAAGGAAAAAGGTGTACCACCGAATAAAGTGGTACGTACATTTCTACGCATATCTTTATTGTTGTTACATGCCGTCCCAGTCGCCCGTAACCGGTTTATCCGTTGGAATGCCATAGTTGAATCGGTAGTCCGCACTTCCTGCTGAATTACTATCTCGCAGGATCCACTGGCCATAAATCTTTCTGTATACCCCTATTGTGCTTTCGCCGTCGTCATCCCAGTCGCCCGTAACGGGTATGTCTGTAGGATTACCATAATAGAAACGATAGTCCGCAGAACCTGCCGAATTGCTATCTCGTAGTATCCACTGACCATTTCTGTATACCCCTATTGTGCTTTCGCCGTCGCCATCCCAGTCCCCGGTAACAGGTTTATCCGTCGGATTACCGAAATTGAAGCGGTAGTCCGCAGCGCCTGCCGAATTGCTATTACGCAGAATCCACTGGCCATTTCTGTACACGCCTATTGTGCATTCGCCATCACCATTCCAGTCCCCGGTAACGGGTTTATCCGTCGGATTACCGTAGTTGAAGCGATAGTCCGCAGCGCCTGGCGAATTGCTATCTCGTAAGATCCACTGACCATTTATGTACACGCCGATTGTGTCTTCGCCGTCACCATTCCAGTCGCCAGTAACAGGTATGTCGGTAGGATTGCAGAAATTGAAGCGGTAGTCCGCAGGACCAAGCGATTTGCTATTACGTAGGGTCCATTGCCCGTTCCTGTATACGCCTATGTTATCTCCTTCTTCTCCTGCCGCTGCTGTCTGATATGCATACTTCAAATCGTAATTAGCAAAGTCGAGATAGCTAATGTGGGGATTGTCACCAGAATCGAGCGCTATTGATGTACAATAGCCGACATATCCAGAAGAATCCACAGTTTCTATGTTCCAGATACTGCCGGTCCATTTCGCATACTTCAAATCATAATTAGCAAAGTCGAGATAGCTAATGTGGGGATAGTCTGAAGAATCGAGCGCTATTGATGTATACCAGCTTACATCGTCAGTAGAATCCGCAGTTTCTATGTTCCAGACGC
>QENH01000091.1 GCA_003336485.1 Candidatus Methanophagales archaeon | reverse complement strand
AAACGGAGCATGAAGCACGGAGATCAAAAACAACATTCAATTCGCAATTAATTGATACTTCGTAATCGATTAAAGTTTATCGGTGCTAAAAGCGAAAAGAAGAGGGAGACGGTGCGGTGCCCGCATCTCACTGATGGCCACGCTAACAAGTCCACGTTGGATAAAGAATATTTATGCCATTGAACCAATTAGTGTTTTTTTCTAAACCAAATTCGATTTTAGGTTATATAAGTTACAAAAGGATATTATAGCAATGAAAGAGTATCTACTTGGAAATGTTGCAATAGCAAGAGGCATCCTCGAGGCGGGAACGAGAGTTGTTTCCGGTTATCCGGGGACGCCGTCATCCGAGATCGTAGAGGCCTTAGCGCCATTCGCCAGTAAGTATGGCATACATGTCGAATGGTCGGTAAACGAGAAGGTCGCGTTAGAAGTAGCTATCGGGGCGTCCTGGACCGGAGCGCGAGCTGTTTCCGTAATGAAACACGTAGGCCTAAACGTTGCCGCGGACCCATTTATGACACTTGCATACACAGGTGTGAGAGGCGGACTTGTGGTGTGCGTAGCAGACGACCCGTTCTGCCACTCATCGCAGAACGAGCAGGACTCACGACGGTATGCCCAATTTGCCGGCATACCATGTCTGGACCCTGCGGATCCGCAAGAGGCGAGAGATATGATCATCTATGCCTTTGAACTTTCAGAGAAGCTCGAGTTACCGGTCCTTCTCCGGCCCACCACACGAGTCTCACATGCCAGTTCAGATGTAGAGGTAGGCCAAATAGAAGAGGGGCGCACGAATTATGAATTCACAAAAGATCCTGCCAGATGGGTTATGCTTCCCGCACATGCTCGGCCACGTCATACCGCGCTTCTCGAGAAACAGGATGCGATTATGACCTCGCTTGTGGATGTGCCCTGGAATCGGCTTGTGCTGCGAAGCGATATAGGCGTCATAGCCTCTGGAATATCGGGGCTATACGCGGAGGAGGCGATAAAGCAATTGGGTGCGGATATATCCATTCTCCGTATCGGCACGTTCCCACCACCAGATGGCTTATGTTCTGCGTTTCTTGAGCATGTCACGAAGGTGATGGTGATCGAGGAGCTGGAGCCAGTGCTGGAAGAATACGTGGAGCGATTAGCGAGGAAGCACAATCAGGACCTTGAGATCCTTGGCAAAAGGACTGGTCACATTCCGCGTGTTGGCGAACTGGATACGTTTCAAGTAAGAAATGCCATTGCCGGTATGATCGCTATTCCGTCATTGGAGGTTATATCAGTGAAAGAAGCCGAGGAGATCCTGCCGCCCAGACCGCCATCACTATGTCCGGGCTGCAGCCACAGAGCAACCTACTATGCCATGAAAAAAGTTTTTGGTAAGGCTGCCGTCTTCCCAAGTGATATAGGCTGCTATACTCTTGCCGTTCGGATGGGCACTATAGATACATGCCTCTGTATGGGCGCGAGCATAACACTAGCCAGCGGGATCAGATTTGCGGGCGAAGAGCGGGACATATGTTGTAGCATTGGCGATTCGACATTCTTGCATACCGGATTACCGGGATTGCTTAATGCAGCATACAATAATGCAAGAATAACTGTTACTGTACTGGACAATTCGACTACTGCGATGACCGGGCATCAGCCACATCCGGGAACTGGCTTTACGGTAACCGGCGCTAGAACAAAATCAGTATCGGTTGAGACAGTTGCGAAGGCCTTGGGCGCAGATTTTGTCGTTACTGTGGATCCATACGACCTAAACGCGACAGTCGAGACATTTAAACGTGCTAAGGCGTATCAGGGGCTATCGGTGGTAATTACAAAGCAGACCTGTAGTATAATCGCGAGAAAGGCGGGTGTACGACTAAGACCGTTCACGGTTAACGAGAACTGCACAGGCTGCCGTAAATGCGTGGAGTTTGGCTGTCCTGCAATTGAGTTCGATAAGGACAATGCGCGAATAAACGCGCTCTGCACGGGCTGCGGGGTCTGTGCACAGATATGCTCTAACAATGCTATCGAGGTGGTCGAATGAGAACGTCTGTGTGCGACATCGTTTTAGTTGGCGTTGGCGGTCAGGGAGTGATCCTGCTATCAAATATAATTGGCAAGGCGGCGTTGAAGGCTGGCTATCCCGTAAGGGGTGCGGAGACGCACGGGATGGCACAGCGTGGAGGTAGCGTGATGAACCATATCAGGTTAGGCTGTGAATACGGCCCACTGGTGCCGGCGGGTGGTGCGGACGTCTTGTTAGCGTTCGAGCCTGCGGAAGCGCTACGGTATGTCCATTACTTGTCTAAAAGTGGCATCGCACTTGTGAATACCTATCCCGTACATCCGACTACTGTGACAACAGGTCAATTCACGTATCCACCGTTGGAAGAGATTCTTAGACCGTTACAAAGGGTATGCAATAAACTCAAAACTATTGATGCGACAAAGCTGGCGGTCGATGCGGGTACTCCACAAGCGATGAATGTCGTGATGTTGGGTGCGCTTTCGGAACATATTCCGCTACGGGAAGAGGAGCTAATCGAGGCGCTCAGTACATCAGTGCCTGCGAAGTTCCTGGATGTTAATATGCGCGCATTTGAACTCGGAAAGCGAGAGGTTTAAGAATACTCCAAATATCGTCTATTCAATCTCGTTTAGCATCATAATTGCAAATAACGTCTTCGGTGTATGCGAAGTTGCGGAGCATTAGGCGGAGCAATTTTGGTGAGCGTAGCGAACCGCATACATACACCGTGTTAGCCGAAGTTGCATTCCACAAATTAAATAAAGAATAGGAAAAAAATTTGGTCAGTTTTTTCCTAAAATTAAGAATACATTTCTTCTAAAAAACAATTCTCCATTTATTGTAGTGAAATGTTTTGAGATATCCTGATCGTCCAGACCATAATCCAACAAATGACCTATATTCTCCAAATTGGCTTTAGATTGGATAGCATGGTTAATATATTCATTGAAATTTAATTCAATTTCTATCTCATAAGTTCTTAATATTTGGATTTTATTCTGGCGAAATAACGTAATAAAATCTGCTTTTGATAATGCTTTCTCATGACTTCTATCTATTTCTCTTTCGATTTTTTCAAAGTAATCGTTTATCCTGTTATCTTCGTATGAAACAATATCCTGTATGCTGATTCTACCATCTTCTTTACAACAACGAATCATTTCACTAAAGACCTTGCCATAATTTAAAAAATGGTGGAATGCCGATTTGCAAACAACAATAGAAAACGCGTTATCTTCAAAAGGTATGTCTTCTACGTCGTGACACTCAAATTCTATATATTCCAGATTATTTGCAGTTGCCTGGTTTTTTGCTAACTCAATCCTCCTGTCCGAGAGGTCTACACCACAAACATACCGCATCTTCCTTGCACAGAAGATTGAAAACTCACCTGAGCCACATGCTACATCCAGAAGATTGTCTTCCGGGACCATGCCACAAAATTCTAAGTATCGCTGTAGGTATTCACTGTTCTTTGTAGTTGACCAGTTTGAAAACTTTTCGGCTTGCTTATTAAATTGGTTTTTTACGATTTTTTTCTTATCCATGATCTCACTCCAAATTGCACATTATTTGAGCAAATAAATAATTTCTTAGCTGAGAGGTGCACGTGCTCGGCGAGGAGAAAAGAGGTCCTCGATTAGAAGGGGCAATGGCACGGTTCATGAGTTCCAATCATTCGGCACGGGTCATCGCGTTATCTGCAACTATAGCAAACGTCGAAGAGTTTGGAGATTGGCTGCATGCATGCGTAATACAGTCGGATTGGCGACCCGTTCCTTTAAAGGAAGAGGTATTTCTGGAAAAGGACGACCGTGAAATAGTCGAGCGCGTGATCGCGGATATAAAAAGAGGTTCGCAAGTTCTTGTTTTTGTAAATACGAAACGCGGTGCGGCATCATTTGCGCGTAAAATCTCAGCACAGTTGAGGATGGAGAGTGAAGGGTTGAATGTGCTCGCAGAGAAGGTGGACATTGGTGTGGACGATCTTGTGGAGATAGTTCGATGCGGCGTTGCGTATAATAACTCGTGGCTGCACCAGGAGCAGAGAAGAGCGATAGAAGACAGTTTTCGGAACAGAGCATTGAAAGTTATATGTTGCACCCCCACATTGGCAATGGGTGTCTCTTTACCGGCAAAAGTGGTTTTAATCAGGAATTATAAGTTCTTCACATTTGGTAGGGGGAATCGAGCCGATGCCGTTATTCTGGGTAAAGCAGGTTTTTGGTCGTGCAGGTCGGCCTGAGCACGATGCGTATGGCACGGGAATAATAGTAGCGAGAAACGAGGATGCGTTCGAGGAGATACAGAGCATGTATATCCAAGGCGAATTAGAGCGGATAGAATCGCGGTTCTCGGCAGAAACAATGACTGATCAGATTCTTGCAACTATTGTCAGTGGTGCACATCACATAGACCAGATCCACGATTTTCTTAACAGCACCTTTTATGCGTACCAAAATAGTGGTGACTTGGACTTTGTGATAGCGGAACTGGATGTGATACCGGTAGATCTGGAGAAAAAATGCTTTATCGAGCTGGATGGGGACACAATACGAGCTACACCATTTGGAACGCTTGCTTCACGACTATATTTATCCACGAACTCGGCACTGGAACTGAGAGATGGAATACGGGTTTTGAGCGAGATGGAGAAAGAAGAGCGAGTAACCATATCTGATTTTGACTTATTGCTCCTCTTATCTCAATGTGAGGAAATTGTTTCGCTGACTGTGAAAGATGCGATGGAAATAGCAACGACACTTAGTGATAATCTTGAATGGGTGTATAACGGCGCACATGCACTGGGTAGTGCTATAGTTGCAAACGCATGGATAGATGAACTCACTTACTTTGAGTTGAAGGACAGGTTTGGCGCATATCTCGGGGAGATTCACAACAATATTTATACTCCGGGCTGGATGGCTTATGCCGGCTCGAGAATAGCGCAGTATCTTCAGGATGAGCGCATGTACGCGAGACTACGTGCGTTACACGATCGGATAAAGCACGGTGTTAAACCGGAACTGTTCGGATTGGTAACCTTAAAAGGTGTTGGACGGGTGATAGCACGCGGCTTGTATTCCGCAGGGTTCAGGAATCCACGAGAAGTGGCAAAAGCCGATGTGGCGCAGTTGGAAAGAGTTCATGGCGCTGGAGCGAAGCGCGCGGAGAAGCTGAAGGAGGAAGCGTTGCGACAATGCGAAATGTGAAAATACCGACACAATACCTTCTTTTTATCACCTTCTGCATACCGCTTGTCAGGGAACAATTTGCAGATAATGTTTCGCAGCTACCTGCTGTTATATGGAGCCAGTCGCAATTATTCTCTTGCTTCATAATCTTTCTGGCCATTCTTTTCAAGTTTTACCCGGTTTTTAAAAATTCTTAGAATATTTACTAATTGCTTTCCAACGCGCTTTTTCAATTGCGCTGGCCTTCATAGTCTGTCGGTCGGCTAAGTACGCAAACTTTTTTTTCAATTTTTAAAAGCTTTTTAAACGTTCTGGATCAAGAGACCCGTCGCGTATAGCCTCTTGCACGGCACATCCCGGTTCGCTTTGATAACTGCAATCCCTGAAGTGGCACTTTGTAGCCAATTCGTCGATATCATCAAAGACCTGTTTCAGTCCTTCTTCATCGCCCCAGACCTGTAATTCCCGCATGCCGGGAGTATCAATCACCATCCCACCACCCGGAAGTAATATCAGTTCACGAAACGTAGTGGCATGCCGGCCACAGCATCCCAATTCACTCACTTCGTTCACCTTGAGACGTTCGGTGCCTATGAGTGAATTAATTATCGTAGATTTACCTACGCCCGAAGACCCTAAAAAAGCGGCCGTCTTCCTTATTTGGATATAGTTATTCAAAATAGCCAGGCCAACGTTCTGAGATGCACTTATAGTATATACATCAATCCCGGAAGCAATCGATTCGACCTCATTTTTCCGTGTCTTAGCCTCAGGGCAGAGATCAGCCTTGTTCAAAAGGATAACCGGTACAGCCCCGCTTTCCCAAGCAAGGGATAAGTATCGTTCAATGCGCCTCAGATAAAACTCCAAATCCAAATCGCAAACAATAAATACTGTGTCAATATTGGCTGCAACTACCTGTTCCTCGGTTATCTGGCCCGCGACTTCACGAAGGAAGGCGCTTTTCCTGGGGAGAAGTGCATGTATGGTTGCCCTTCTTTCATTGGGACGAGTGGACGCTGTAACCCAGTCACCCACCGTGGAGAATTTTCCTTTACTACCGGCTTCAAAGCGAAACTTGCCCGATAGTTTGCACATAAACTCGTCGTGCTCACCATAGGCCACCTAATTTCCACGGTTCTCG
>QENH01000092.1 GCA_003336485.1 Candidatus Methanophagales archaeon | reverse complement strand
CTAGTAAAAACTGGTCCCAATATTTTTTCATTAAAACCGCTTGCCTGTCTTTTTCACGACAAACCGCAGAACCAACTCCCAGCACTACTGCTCCATCTCGAAACTTCGTCCCCTGATTCCACCTCCGCTTACAATTCTGGGACCGCAAGAATGATGGAGAATGAGAATATTTAAATCTTGAGAGGTTGACACTAGGTAACGAGCAAATAAAGAAGATGAGCAAAATGCTCATCTCAACTTTTTACTATCTATATATAGCTAATATTAGGCTACTAGTTCTAATATCTCCCTTAACATCCCTTCATGATACAGCATACGTTTGGCGAAAAAACCATTTTCCATAAGCCAAACTTTTTGCGATGTATTCATCGTTTTTTCGGTTCCATTGTAGCTCATGGTCGAGTTCATTACCATTTCGAGCACCAAACAATGTGCAACTCCTGCGGGTACCTCAATATCCTCTTCACCAGTAACAACTGCCGACCCCCATGTTGTGCCGTTGACATACACAGGATAGCCAATCCATCCCATCCCGGAAAAATTGACTTCTGCTCTATCCCATGTTTTTCCTACATATAGTGGGTAGTCAATGAATACGGACTCCGGTTCGAAAGTAAAGTTCATGAATGTGATAGAACCATTTCTGTCGACTGTTCCTTTCAATGTAATGTCTTCATTTTCAGTATCTATTCCAAGGTATTGCACTTCGCTGCCGTCTAGTTTTGATAGATTTGACACATAACATTCTATCCCATCTATTTCTGCTTTCTCACCCCAATACAAGACTGCTTCCGTTCCAATTCTATCCGGAAACATTTGGTCAAAAGAGATGTTATACGTATACGTCTTTTGAATATCGAGCTCTGGCATATCGAATATTTTAACAGTTGGCGTGATTACACCCACATCACTAACTAAATACTCATAAAACGCGCTTCCCGCCTCTATATTACCATTGTATTGGATCGCTGCATTGTCCGGTTGAAAAGCCATGAAATCAACAAATCCCGTAGCATTTGTAGGATCGGATCTAGTGAAATAGATGGCGATTTCCGCACTAAGAGTAACATTCCGATCGTGAGTCGAAAATACAACCCGGGATGGTCTTTTTCTGTTGAACTCACTTTCATTTAGCCAACCAGATTCCGTGATCGTTATTTCATCTGCTGAGTACTCTGCAAGTACCGTCCCATTATGCTTGTCCAGCAATGATAGGTGTTTATACGAATAATCATCGTAACCATCATCCAGCCCCCTAACGGCATAAGCAACAGCTTGGTAGTTCTTTGTTGTCACTTCGAACCAACTCCAGCCATGCATCTCCATTGGCCATGGACCACTACTTAGAGGGATCATATGATCCATGTATCCCTCTGCATCACTGACATTGTATCTTTTGCCATCTAACAGTATCGAACCGTTAATAGTGCCGTAGGAATACTCGTATGTGGTAAAGTTGAGGGGATGATCCGCATGATCTATTGTCTTCTCTACCTTTGGTCTGAATACCAGATCCATCTCCATATCACCAGATGTGTAATTCAAATTATAGCCCGAAAGTGCAGAGCCATTAAATCTCTTTACGCCATCCGGGTACACATAGTCTACGTAAGAAGTATGCAATGCTATGTAATTACCAACAGCGATTTGTGGAATGTAGGTCTCAGTAGAATTGAAGGTTGTTGTGCCGTTGTCAAAATAAAGACCATAGAAAGTAAGTAGATGAGACAGTTGCGTTCCATTCGGGTTAACAATTATAGGCGATTCTTGAGGGGATAGAGTAACAAAGAAACCAATATCCCGTTCTTCACCTTCAGACGAGACTAATGTCGCTTTCCCATTTAGGTACCACCATTCTGCCATAAAGTTAACATTGAAATCTGTCTCTAAGTGCCCACCTTCGGTAAAGTCCGCTGCTTGTGTTCCTGTTGACGCCGATGATATTGGCACTATGCAGAACACCACCACAAGCAATATGCTCATTGTTATTCCTAATAATATCTTACTTGTTTTGTCCATTTTTTTCCTTTTTTTCACCTCCTTCAGCCTGTTTTTATCCGCAATAACCGACTGGCATTGTGGCATCATCCTTAAGTCCCCTACTTAAGTACAGAACATGAAATTAAGCACGGGGACTGTGAGTCAGATTATAATATGTTGATCATAGGATATATATAAGCTTTTCGATTTTGTCTACCAAAGCATCTGCATAATCTTGAAATCCTAATCCTTCTTTCGTTGGAGTATCAACAACAATTTTTGCCATCTCTTTATACTTCTCCCTTTGCTTTTATAATGTTTCGGTTATTCACGTTTTTTGTTTTTCTTTACTCTATCATAATTCCATTTCAAATATCTGCGCCAAACTCTGAACCAATCGAGACGCTATATCATCTGCGCTCTCTATGAACTCTGCGTTTAATCAGACAATGTCAAGTTATAATCGTACTTTAACAATCTCATATTCCAGCACGCCCAAGCCCTTCCTGTGCGCTTCACGCACCTGAACAGTCGGGTCACCCTGGAATTTGTGGTTACCTATCAGCTCTATGGTTGCTAGGTCTACAGCAACAATATCATTAGAGGCTAAAACGCCTATGTCCAGACTTATATATTCAGGTGTGAATTCCGCGCAATCGCAAAACGGCGTAATATCAATCAGGAAATTAACAAAGATGCAATTGGTATATGGCAGGTTTCTAAGTACCGCATGAGCGACTTCGGCTAGCCGCTTCTGCAGTTTATCCGATTCGTCATCAGGCGATTTTAAAGCGCCCGACTCACAGACATAACTGCAGGATTCACATCCCACACAGTTTTCAATGATCAATTCATGATCTTCTGTTATCGCGTCGAATTGACATATCTGTCTACACTTATCGCAGTCAGTGCATAGATCGGGATTCCAAATTGGCTTTGTCACTTCGTGCTGATATTTTTTTGTGCTCTTAGTCACACAGCCCATGGCAACGTTCTTTATCGCACCGCCGAAGGAGGAAGCGCTATGGCCAGTGGCATGCGAAACCACAAGCATCGCATCGCTATCGTATATGCTCTTTGCTATCTCTACCTGCTCGTTTACCTGCACTCCTTCATCTTTCAGACCATCTGCTATAATCACAGGACAGTCGAGATAAGAAGGTAAGAACCCATGATCAAATGCGGTTCTGTAATAGTCCATCGCGGTGTAGCGTTTACCCTTATACATGGTGGTATCAGTAACAAATGGGTCGCCGCCATGATTCTTTAACAATTCCACTATTCTCTTAACGTAGGAAGGATGAATGAATGAATGTTTTGTTCTTGCGTTCGCCCATATGCGTCTTTACAGCAGTAACACCCGTTAAGTTACTCACTCCCGCCTTTTCCAGCAATACTTCAAGATTTTCTATAATGTCGTCCTTCGCTTCTATAAAGTATACTTTGCTCATTGTTACCATACCCTACCATACACCATACAATACAATACAATACAATAGATATTTGGTATTTGTTCTTGATAAGATACCCACACCAGTAAACGAAACGATCGTTAGGATAATTAAGTTCATGGAATAGAAAAAATAGGGAGGGAATAAGAAAATCGCCCCCTTCGTTACATTTCTCAATTTTTTATCACATTCTTCTTCGCCGCAATGCAAAAGCAGCAACTGCAAGTATTCCGGTGATGGCGAGAACCGCCTCAAAGCCCGGTGGTGTCGGTGTAGGCGTTGTTGCCACAGGTGCTGGCGCAGATGTAGGTGTCTGTGTTGACGTTGGCGTTATCGCAGGCGATGGACTTGATGTTGACGTTACTACGGCCCCCTCAAGCTCTATACTCTCTCCGAACTCAATGCTACCGTTATCATTAATAGAGAATTCCGCGTAAACTCCGAATACATCACCGTTCTCATCGAATGTGAGTTCACCGGAAGCGCCCTGATAGTTTATCTCCTGCCCCGCACGAATAAGTTTTAACGCTTCGCCGAGGTCCAGAACCTCTTCGCCCGGTGGATTTGCAACGTCCCGTATATTGTCACGGATCGCTGTCCCGGTAGCAGTACCTGCTTTTTCTATTGCTAGTGCTATTACCGCAGCGGCATCGTAACTGTTAGAACAGTAGGTGCCAACTTCCTCGCCGTACTCGGCTTCGTAGCTCTGTTTGAAAGTTTCGTATGCGGGACCTGCCACTCTTGGGTCTGGCGTTGTGCCTTTTAATCCGGCTATGATGTAGTTCCCTGCTTCGTCCTTGCCCACCATCTCTGCCAGTATCTCATCCCTTAGCCCTTCGGAAAGCAGCCAATCGATCTCATCCATATAGCCCCGTTCATATGCCGATTTCAAGATTACACTGCCCGTCTCAGGATATGAACACAGCATAACGAAATCAGGGTTCTGCTTGCAGACCTTCTCAACTTCTGAGTCGAAGATAGTTCCAGCAGGATTATACTTCACTGATTCCAATACCTTGCCGCCGAGAGCTTCGAACTCCGCATTGAAGATCGCCTCGAAACCTATCCCATATGGATTGTTCACCACCAAAGTACTTACAGTTGTATATCCGTCCTTGATGGCAAGTCGTGCCATTGCCTTGCCCTGCAATGTGTCAGAAGGGCATGTCCTGAAGTAGAAGTCGTTGTCTTCGTATGTAGTGAAATCCGGAGCGCTATTAGAAGAAGAGATCTGAATGACGTCGTTGCCCGTGGTAATACTAAGGATCGCCATGCTGGGTCCGCTACTGGTTGTACCGATTATTGCGGGTACCTTATCCATTTTAACGAGCTTATTCGCTGCGTCCACTGCTGGTACTTCTGACGTCTCCGTGTCTTCGACAATGACCACAAGAGTGCCATTTAGCACACCGCCATTTTCGTTTACTTCTTTCACTGCCAGTTTCATCGCATCTGTCATCGGTCCACCGTAAGTGCCCAAGTCTCCGGTAAGTGCCTGCATGATACCTATTTTCGTCTCCTCTGCTACTACTGTTCCCCCGGCTAGAAATAGCGCTAGGATTAAAGACGCTGTGACTAAAATCGCTACTATCACTTTTGTTTTCATAATATCACCTCCATGTTGGTGTTTCAAAAATAAAGAAAGGCGTAGGAACATAAAAAGATTGCGGTTTTTTCAGGATGTATTGAAGAGGCGCCGCCTACATACACATATACACTGAGCGAAGCCGATGATAAAAAGGTAACTTTATCAATGCTGAAATAACCGGGATCGGGGTATCTTCTGGTGACTACATAAATCTAGAGCTAACACGGCTAACGCTTAATACGGTGGAACTAAAAGTTCCAACAGGGACAGTTCTACTTGCTTCTAGCACAGAACAGAACATGGTTGTGTATAATGTAAGATAGATAGATACCTGAAGATACAAACAACGGGGATGTCACCATAAAAAATGATAGAAAGAGTGGAAAAAAAGGGTAAAACGTTTAAATAGCCGTAGTATCCCTTTTTCACACCTTCATAACATCAGGGCAAGAACCCTATCACATCATTTCTGCTCCGGCAGGCAGTTCAAACATGCTATCTTGTATAGGATCGAGTTCGATATTCTTCATCTCTGTCCTCGATGTGCCATAAGGCTTTGTTGTCAGCTCCTCTCGGATAGGTAACCCGTGCTCCTGCCATAGCCACATCTTCTTCTCCGCAATACCACCGGGAACGCTCATTCCAAGAACCGTGCAAACCTTTCCATCTATCGTTTCTATCTCGGTGCTCGGCATTGCTGCCTCTTCATATGACTCAATGAAAGCTCGAACTGTCTCTGCGATCGGTTCTCCAGCCATACTACGAGCTAAATAGAAATCCACTTCCCTCGCCATGTTCGCTTCTGGAACATAGTGATACGCCACTTCTTCATCGCTGTTGAGTATGTAAATATCAGAAGCCTCTCCTTTATCAACCAGTTGGCATCTCATCTTATTCCCTTTCTCCCACATTACCATACTTATCATGTTTTCGTTCCCATCACCAAGCGTCTTCACGCGATCATACTTGACGGAAGGTATGCTTTCTACCTTGCCCAGAAGAGTGCTTAGCTGTGCACTCTGTGGAGCGGTTGACGCTGTCACTTCGCCTGTCGGCGATACCTCAACTCCTTCCTCCGGTGCCTTTTCACCGACGCATCCCGCACTTACAATTGCTCCAAGGATGAGTAACCCAAGAAACATAGCCCATCTTTTCGATTTTTCTACCATTTTTTTGTCTCCTTCTATTCCATTCTTAATTAAAACAGTATTTAAATTCTCCTCACACACACTTAAATCTTTATAATTTCAGATAGTTTCTTTTCATATCTAAAGACTTACCAACTCAAATTATTTGATGGCTTTTAGTATGTTTCCAGAACTATTGGTCATCAATCCACCGATAAAAATTGTAAATCTGCTC
>QENH01000093.1 GCA_003336485.1 Candidatus Methanophagales archaeon | reverse complement strand
GAATCAAAAGTCACTATATATTTAATTTTGCCATCTTTTTTCAACTCTTTTGCATAAGCAACATGTAGCGTATCTCTTGACGGTAGCATTATCGTGGGGGCTAATCTAATAGCCTCGAAATAAATATCAAACACCTTAACATTAAACTCTGCAAGCCTTTTGATCTTAACATTATCAGGGACTATAAATTGGAGCAAGTTTACGAATGGCATATTTCACGATCGCTTTCTCTTTAATCTCTTGAGTGGTGGCTCTTTCGAAATCAAATGGATAGCTAAAATCTTCTATTTCCCTTGATATAACACAACTGAGTTCTAAAACTACAAAACTTGAAATGTAGCAAACCTCTTCCGTTTCATCTATTAGCTCTTTCGCTCTTCCATGTCTTTCTCAAACTAACTCTAACAATATTCCCAAAGTCGGCATCGTAACCATGCGTGACCTTTTCTACGTTGTCTCCGGAAATTATAGTTGCTACATCGGAAATAGCATCTATCAACTCGTCTATATGTCCCTTATAGGCTGCAACTCCATCAATATCTCTTTGTTCACCAAAATCGCCCACGATACCAGTTCGGCTATTTACAACTTTAGGTTTTCCTATTATATCACTCTGATTTATTTCTTTTTCAAATAACAATTCTTTGTTTTCGTTTAGGTGCTGAAGTAACATTAATCTTGTTTCTTTTGTAAAATTTGGATTTTCTTTATATCTGGAAGATTCGATGCCAGTAAGCAGCTATTTCCTAATATCACTCTCGTACTTTAAATATTTCTCCCAGAGTTCATTCTTTTCTATTTGATCCTTATATAGTAGCGACTGCAACTCTTCAAGGAACTTTCTTCCTATTTCCTTGCATTTTGGTAGATTTTTTTCATCCACAGCCCTAATTCGCTCAAGTTCGGATGACACCTCCTTAAGAATGGAGCTAACCATTATCAAATCATTCTTATTCCCTATCATTAAATCCGTTGCAATACGGTTTCCAATTATATTGATCAAATCAAATTCATCTTTTTTCAGTGCCTCAATAGCCGTTGCCATATCCTGATTTGCTATTTCAATTATCACATCCATAACAGTCTATTTTATCTTGTACATTAAAAATGTTCTGATCTTTAGTATGGATGAATTAAATATCTTTTTTGGAATAGCTTTTCTTGAAAAAGAATCCAAAACGCCACCATAAACGAGAAAAGCCAACTCTGCTTGCTTTAACATGCCTACAATCCGGTCAACTGGTGCCTTTAGCGAGAAGAAGCGTTTACACGTGCCAAAGAAGACCATAAACCTGCCTTCCTCATTATTGGCTATTCCTAGTGCCATTGGTGCCATGTAATGGCACGTGAATCTTTTGAGCATTAAAAATGGTGACGATACCCTTTTTGCGATGGCAAGAAGCGACATTTATGTGGGTTTTATAATCTATAAACGCAAACGATTTCTTATGCTATCGCAATTAGACATAGCGCCTACGTTGGCGGCGTTTTTTGATGTAGCTCTTACTACACAAGCACGTCCCGTAGAGCAAATACTTGAATTTGCATGTTCGCACCAACCTTCGGTAGTACTACTAATGGTAATAGACAGCCTCGATTTTCCGTTCTATACCGAATTTGCAGAGGAGCTAAGAGCGATCCACGAGCTTGTAGAACGCGATGGCATTTCATTTGTCTGCGAGACCGTAAATAGTCCTACAACTCCTGCGATTGGTTCTATCCTCACGGGCTTACGACCTGAATCACATGGGATCTTCTCGAATGAAGACGTGGGCAAATCGAAGATAAAATCCATCTTGGAGATACTTGAAGAAGCGGGACAAAAGACCGCGCTGGTACTCGAAACCGGTGGTGCGAGGCCACTTTTAGGTAAAGTGAGCTATGTATTCGGCGTTGATGACAGGGAAGATATATGTGAATATGACGAGTTGATAACGAAGCATACCATTTCCGTGTTGAAAAAACGTGATGTGAGGTTGGTGTTTTCTCATATCCGTGCCATTGACCGGTTTGCACATAGAGGCTGGGATTTACATGCTGCTGCACGGGAAACAGCCGAAAATATGCGGGCGATCGCAAAGGCTATTAGCGCACAAAACGGCATGTTAGTTATTTGTGGTGATCATGAGACTCATTTTAAGGATAAAAAACAGAGGCAACTTCCGGCAACGGTGCCTCTGATTGTTTGCGCTCCCTGATGCATCCGGATTCCATCTGGCGCTTGATTCTTTGAGCGGATTTATACGTTTTATCTGCTTATGGATGACCAATAGTTCTAAAAGCATACGAAAAGCCATCAAATATTACTCGTTGGTAAGTATATAGATATATAAAAAGAAACTATCTGAAATAATAAAAATGTTAAGAAGTTAAGAAAAAGTAAAAATTGAAAAAGAGATTGTGAAAAAGCATTTGTCTTTGCAGTTCTATTTGCTACGCTTGCGTGCATAAGCATAGGGACCGTATCTACGGCTGCAACGCATTACGTCAATCTCGGTCAATCAATAGAAACCGCTGTGGATGACGCGAACGCAGGTGTCACTATCGTAGTGAAAGCGGGAACTTACACTGAGTGCATAAACGTGTACAAGCGATTAACCATTCAATCCGAGACTGGAGCAGATTCAACGATTGTTCATGCTACGGATAGCAATATCTTCACATACGTGTGCTATTCATATTCTCTGATGTAAATGACTGTAATATCTCTAGCAACATTGTTTCAGGCAACTTGCAGGGCATATATCTTTCTAACACTGGGGCGACTATACAGGAGCGGACGGTAATGGCGATGGACTCGGCGATTCTCCTTACATTATAGATACAGATAATGATGAACATCCGCTGATGGTGCCCAGGGAGATTTACTTAACAGCCCTATTTCGGGCGTGACCAAATTCCAAGGTTAAATGACATGCTATTTTAGTCCCGAGAGGATTCGAACCCCTGTCACAGGCTCCAAAGGCCGGTATGCTTGACCGCTACACCACGGGACTTCCATCGTTACTTTATTATTTGACTTTCACCATTAAAAAGCTAACAGCCGTACCTTGCATCTTGCATTATGTATCATGCATCCAGCAAATCTCGTGGTTTTTTTTACGCCTCATCTCCAGCCCATTCATGCATATACTTTGACCCCATCGCCCTCAGTTTCTCCTTATTTATATCCGCACCTAGCGTATACTTACCAACAAAGTGATCGAACTCAGCATGCAACGAATGAAAGGCGGGACGTTCGGCCGAGAGCAACTCATTTTCGGTCTGAAATTCATATTTCAACTCGAAATGCACTGCGGACCTCGTCAACCGCTTAAGCTCATCAAAATCGAGCGAATGATATACATGTAACGGCATATCCTGCACCTTTAGCCGCACAACTTTGTCCCGGGGGTTGCATTCCCGGATACGATGCAGCATAGCTCTTTTTATCTCGTGCTCATTGAGACTGCTGCACCGAATGGGCTCCAAATCCAGCATAGCTCTTGTTCTTAGCGTGTGAAATATGACCTCTTTTTCATCGGCTGCTGCACCCAACCGGACTTCCAGGAATCCTTTAGCGCCATCCACCTCGCTGAAGCTGAATCGTTCTGTTGAGCCCGCGTAATATGCATCTGCTCTCACTCGCGTGCACTTGTGATAATGTCCCAATGCGACATAATCGAAATCCGTTAGGTCAGCTATAGTTATAGTCTGCTCGTTGAATTCACCCATCATGAATGCCGGTAGCCCGGTACCGAGAACGCTTGCATGGAGCATTGCGATATTAAACCCATCTCGCGCTCGCACTTTCTTCTTCTCGCGCTCTATATCATCGCAGTGTGGAACTGCATGTATCTTCAGGTCATCAAGTTCAACGAGTTCGTATCCGTTTTCATAGATCACGTGCACGTCCGGTACATGCTCAAAGAGGCTGAATACGCTGCCCGTCTCCTTCAAACGAGGCGTTTCGTGGTTGCCCGATATAACTACAAATGGTATCTTAGCATCGCTTAATCTTAGTATCTGGCTAAGAGCGAACGAGATAGCCCTATTCGTGGGTCTTACGGAATCGAACAGGTCGCCGGCGTGCAATACCGCATCCGGTCTATCCTTCAGCGTATGATCTACAAATTGCTTGAACGCACTGCAAGTGTCCACTTCTCGCTGGTTCAGCCCGGTCGCTTCGTCTAGCTTCCGGTATGCTGAATAGCCTATGTGCGTGTCCGCGATGTGGAATATCCTTTTCATCTTATCTGCTGTAAAATGCAAAAGAGAACGACAAATAAGTTTATAATTATTTTTGTCTTGAGAACATTTTATAGCTAAATATTTAATAGTAGGAAAAGGATATAGTGTTTTATAGAAAGTATGAATAATCGGGCAATAAAAAAAGGCAAAGACGCCACGATAATAAATATTGGAGATGAGTTATTACGAGGAGATATCGCAGATACTAACTCCTTTTGGCTTGCAAAGATGTTATTTAGCCACGGAGTTACTGTAACAAAGATAATGGTGGTGGGCGATGACGAAGACGAGATAAGCGAAGCGCTAAAAAGTTGCAACTCTGATTTTGTCTTTGTCAGTGGCGGATTAGGACCAACGCATGACGATGTAACGAGAGAAGGCGTGGCAAAAGGCGTGGGTAAATCATTAACAAGAAATAAAGAAGCGGAAAGAATACTGACGGCTAAATATGGGTTAACCGGCATACTATTAAAAATGGCAGATATGCCTATCGGATCAGAGGTTATAGGGAACCCCATAGGTACTGCTCCTGGCTTTAAAGTAGATAACGTCATTGTTATGCCAGGCGTGCCGGAAGAGCTGCGAGGGATGTTCGAGCCCATTGCTTCCTCTTTTCGTGATGATAATGCGATAATGGTGGAAGAATGGGTGTTGACAGATAAACCAGAGCATGAGATATTAGATGTTCTGAACGAAGCGGTAAGGACGTTTACAGATGTAACGATAGGGTCCTATCCCTACCTGACGGGAGATGGGCAGACTTACAAAGTGCGTATAAAACTCGTATCTCGGGATACGGATACGCTAAAACGTGCTAAGAAGTGGTTAGAGGAGAGTTTATAATGGCTGACGAGTTGAAGGATGAGATAACGACTTTCAATGCGAAAGATGTGCTCGTGGATATGAAGGACATCGCCGGCTCTATGCTAGATCTTGCATATTCTGCAGTTCTGTATAGCAATCCTGAGATAACGAAAGAGGTGTTTAAATCGGAGGAGAAGATGCATTCGCTCCTTTATAAACTGAGAATATCGACAATGTTGGGTGCAAGGAACTTAGAAGATGCAATAGAATTCGCAGGGATATTGCAAATAGCATCTGCTGCGGAGAAGATCTCAAATGCCGCGAGCGACATAGCGAAAATAGCTACTTCTGTTGATATAACAGGGTATCTAGATCGTGAGGATTTTGAAGAGGCTGTAGTAAACGTAAAGATAACGCCCACATCGGTCTTTAAAGGCAAAACGCTAAAGGGCTTAAAGCTCGAGACAGAAGCGGGAATGCGGGTATTAGCGATAAAACGTGGCCCTAAATGGATATATTCGCCGGATAAAGACGAGCGATTGCGGCTGGATGACCTGATTATCACTTCCGGTCCCACAGAAGGCATACCTGCGTTCTGTAAGATGGCGACAGGGAAGGAATACAAGGAGAAGGAGAAGGAGAAGGGAGAGATAGTAAGGCGAAGAATAACAGAAGAAATCGCGGACCTCATCGCAGATATGAAGAATATGTCTGAGTTGATGGTAGGACTCTCGTATTCCGCAGTCACGTTTTATAACAAAGAGATAGCAAAAGAGGTACGAGATCTGGAAGAGTCAATGGACCGGATGAAAGAGGAGCTGGAGATATTAGTGATAGAGGCGGCGAGAGGGGTAACAAAGAGGAGCAATTTTGACGAGTTCCGGGGCTTACTCCATGTTGCGGTCTCTTCCGAAGTGATTTCAGATGCAGCATACGAGATCGCAGATGTTGTGCTGCGCGACATCCGATTGCATCCTGTCTTTTTAGCTTCTATCGAAGAGTCGGATGAGATAATATTGAAGATGGCAGTGAAGAACGCGACCATATTTGGAAAGACGCTAAAGGAGTTGAAAATAGAGACACGAACCGGAATGTTTATACTGGCAATACATAGAAAAGAGGGCGAATGGGTTTATAACCCTTCTGGTAGTGTAGAGCTAGGGCATGGTGATTTGCTGATTATGCGTGGTCCAAGAGAAGGCGAGGACAGGATGAGGGAGATTTGCGGTGACGAAGGGGAGTGATGTGGGATGCAGGATATAGGATACAGGTTTTATCAGCATCTTGATAATTTCTCGTGGGTTCTGGAAAGGGTCATTACATAGCTTACCAAAAAGGCTCAATACA